>JAHFPK010000332.1 GCA_023266715.1 Hyphomicrobiales bacterium
TGAGTGGCGAAAACCGCCCCTGCCGGTCCGTAAGAGGTGTCATGGCGGCTCTCTACCAGCCCTTTCGTGATCTGTCTTTACACGAGCTTTCACCTTTTTGGGAGAAGTGGTGAATGCAAAAAAAGCGGAACTCGCGTCCCGCCTCTTGTTTGTTTGAACAATGGTCAAAGTTTTCAGTTCCACCATCCCTTGTGGTCGCGTTTTGGCTGGCGAAGAACACCCCCTTCACCGGGTGGCTCAATTTCCATAAGATAGCGATGCACAGGACTCATGCGATCATAGAGCCCTTTGGTCAGGTGATCGAGTTGCACGAGCTGCTGCGGCAGGTCGCGCCGCGTATAACTGAGATGCATCATGCGGCGATTGGCGGGGCCTTTTTTTAACGTGCCGCTGTGCCACATCGATGAGTTGCAGATGATGGCCGAACCCGCAGGGGCCGTCACATGGATTTCGCCGGGATATGGCGCATTGAGATCTTTGGGAATGCGAGCCTGATCCTCCGCCGAAAGTGGTTCCGGTTCCCAGTCGGCCTGATTGACATAAGGCACGTTGATCGGCGCCCACCAATGGGAAGTGGGCACAACGCGGGTTGGTCCATTCTCAAGCGTCATGTCATCGAACATGAGCATGGCATTCAATACCCACCAGTCATCCACAAATTTTTTTGGCACATCCACATGCAACGCCTGATGCCCGGAGCCTTGAATGGGATCGCGGATATTGGCACCATGAACTTTGATCTCGCCCAGCAGATAATGGGCTGCGGCAAGCACCGGCGGCAGGTTCAGGCAAACGTCAAAGGCCGTGGTCTTGTTGAAAATGTTGGAAATGCGCCGCGCTCCCGGCTCCACGTGAACCTCATGCCCGCCCGTTTCGGCTTCCTTGGCATGGATGCGCTCAAATTCATCGCGCAGTGTTTTGACATCGCCTTTCGACAGCGCATTCTCGACTATGAAAAAACCTTGTTCGTCGAGCTGCTGCTTTTGCTCTTCGGTGATGGCGGTGGTCTTGATTCCCAGTTCATCCAGGGCTTGCTTTGTGTACATGGCATAGCTCCTTCCGGCGAAGAGAATCTAGCACATCATGGCAATGGCATAAATGGATAGAAAATCCCCAGTGTTTCCATCTGGGTTTCATATTTTGCGAATTCACCCTTGTCAGTCGGCCCCGCCTGATCGAGAGGGTATCAGTTTTCGTTGGCCCTTAAGGGCGTTGAGCACCGGTACCTCAATTGCCAGATGGATTCGCCAGCCGAAAAACGCCGCCGCCGCCATGCTGATCACAATCATGAGATCGGTGGGCAGCGGGATTAAGGTCCAGACTACAAAGAACATCGGCATGAAAAGCGAGTGGGTGAGATAAAGCGAATAGGAAGCGTCGCCCTGCCGGGTCCAGGCGCTGGCGCGGCCGTTGAACTGCATGACGCCCCAGACGATGAGGGCCGCGGGCAGGCCATAGACCGCCACGCGCAGGAAGGCCTCGTCGCCGCGCAGGTATTCAAGCGCGTTGCCCAAGGGCGCGAGATCGAAGAAACCGGCCCCTATGATGAGTGCGGCACCCAGCGGAATTCCCCACCTCACATGCCGGAATGCCGGAGCGTGGGCGAGGGCAACGCCAAAGAGGAATTCAATGATCAGGGGATTGCCAAGAAACTGGAACACGGCGCCATGCTGCCGGAGCGCCATTGCGGCAACGAACAGTCCAAGCACCGGGAACAACCAGCGCCTGTCGGCAAGGACAAGAGTGGCCGCCGCATAAAACAGCATTTCGTAACAGAGTGTCCAGGCCACGGGCAGAAGGGGCAGGGTCATCGTATCCGTTGCGGGCCAGAGAAAGAACGACGCGAGCAGGTCGCGGCCCGTGATGGCGACGCCGGAACGGGCAACAATCAGCAGCGCGAAAATGCAGACGAGAAAGTAGAAGGGAATGATGCGGCGGAAGCGCTTCCAGGCAAATTCCTGCCAGGTAAGCCCCACGACGGTTCGGGCGATAATGACGCCGGAAATGACGAAAAAGATGTCAACGCCGGCCTGGCCCGCCAGCGGCAGTTCGCGCGGGAAAAGCCCGGAGGAACCGGTCTGTTCGACAGCCAGCTGCGCCGCATGGACATAGACGACCATGAGGGCTGCAACAAAACGTAAGCTTTGCAGAGGCCAGATCACCGCCGCAACCTATGACCCAATGGTTACCAAAGAATTTCGGAGGCGAGCGGCTGACAGTTAATGAAAAACCCCGGTGTTTCCACCGGGGTTTCATATGTCGTGAGGGGTGTTTTGGGCCTAGAAGTCCAAGCCGCCCCTGCCGCCATCACCCAAGATAAGCCAATCCTATTCAAATCTTGCGGTCGGATGCTTTCGGTGCGAGAAAATGGCGCAGCTGGCCGGTCTTCAGGCAGTGGAGGAAGGCAGCTGGCAATTGGAGGGCGGTGTTGTCTGTCACCAGGCCGCGCAAATACTACTTCTCCGGATTCAGACTTGATCCGGAAAGCGGGTTGATGCGCGACGATGGCACAGAAATTCAACTTCGAGCAAAGTCCTTGGAACTGCTGATCTTTCTCGTGAGCCGCGCGGGCCGCGTCGTCACCAAAGATGAATTGCTGGATGTTGTCTGGGGTGGAATGGCGGTATCTGAGGATTCGCTCTCACAGTGCATTCACGATGTCCGTCGCGCCTTGTCCGATGTCGCGCAGAATCTCATTCGAACCGTGCCGCGACGCGGTTACTTGTTTGCCGGAAGTGCGGCGGTCGATGGCGAATTGCCTCAACTGCCAGCAGCAGCCACAAGCATTCCCACCGTTCAACGCGACGCGCCATCCCTTGCGGTTTTGCCATTCGTCAATATGAGCGGCGACTCAAACCAGGATTATTTTGCTGACGGCATGGTCGAGGAGATTATCACCGCGCTGACGCGTATGAAATGGCTGTTCGTCATCGCCCGAAATTCGAGCTTTTCGTATAAGGGCCGAAATGTCGATATCAAGACGGTCAGCAAGGATCTAAGTGTGCGCTATGTGCTAGAGGGGAGCATTCGCACGTCAGGCGACCGTATACGCGTTTCGGCCCACCTGGTCGACGCCGATACGGGCGCCCACCTGTGGGCGGAGAAGTTTGACGGCCTCCTGGCAGATATATTCGACTTTCAGGACCAGATCACGTCGCGCGTAGTGGGTGCCATTGCGCCGAAAATCGAACTGGCCGAGATCGGCCGGGTTAGCCGCAAGGCGACGGAGAGCCTGCAAGCCTACGACTATTACCTGCGCGGACTGGCGGATTTCTACAGG
>JAHFPK010000333.1 GCA_023266715.1 Hyphomicrobiales bacterium
TTGATTTAAGGTCATAAGCGCGGCATCGAAACTACAAAATCGCTTACCTGCAAGTGTTGGCAGGAGTGGGCAGGAGGAAAATATGATTACGTTGACGTTCCCTGATGGCGCCAAGCGCGATGTAGAGCAGGGATTGAGCGCGGCACAGGTTGCCGCAAGCATTTCAAAATCACTGGCGAAAAAGGCCATTGCGGCAATCGTCAATGGTGTGCTGGTTGATCTCAATGATCCCATCACGGCTGATGCTACGCTGCAAATCGTCACGCGCGACGATGACCGGGCGCTTGAACTCATTCGCCATGACTGCGCCCATGTGCTGGCCGAGGCCGTGCAGGAACTGTTTCCAGGAACGCAGGTCACGATAGGGCCGGTGATTGAAAACGGTTTCTTCTATGATTTTTTCCGCAATGAACCGTTCACGCCGGAAGACTTCGCGCCCATTGAGAAAAAAATGCGCGAAATCATTCAGCGCGACAAGCCCTTCACAAAATCGGTGAAGACGCGCGAAGAAGCGAAAGAATTTTTCCGTGCCAAGGGAGAAATGTTCAAGGTTGAACTCGTTGATGCCATTCCGGGCAACGAGGACATCAAGTTCTATGACCAGGGCGGCTGGATAGACTTGTGCCGTGGTCCGCACATGACATCCACGGGCAAGATTGGTAATGCCTTCAAGCTGATGAAAGTGGCTGGAGCCTATTGGAGGGGTGATTCCAAGAACCCGATGCTGACCCGCATCTATGGAACGGCATGGGCCAGCGATAAGGATTTGCAAGCCTATGTTACTGCTTTGGAAGAGGCTGAAAAGCGTGATCACCGCAGGCTTGGTCGCGAGATGGACCTGTTCCACTTCCAGGAAGAGGGGCCGGGCGTAGTGTTCTGGCATGCCAAGGGCTGGACGATTTTCCAGCAGCTCATTGCCTATATGCGCCGACGGCTCTCCAAACTCGACTACCAGGAAGTGAATGCGCCGCAGCTTCTGGACAAGAGCCTGTGGGAAACCTCGGGCCACTGGGGCTGGTATCGCGAGGCGATGTTTGCGGCACGCTCGGCTGGCGACGAAACGGACGACGACCAGATTTTCGCCATCAAGCCGATGAACTGCCCGGGCCATGTATTGATCTTCAAACATGGCTTGCGCTCCTACCGTGAATTGCCGCTGCGGCTTGCTGAATTCGGCAATGTGCATCGCTATGAACCCTCGGGCGCGTTGCACGGCCTCATGCGGGTGCGCGGCTTTACCCAGGATGACGCTCATATTTTCTGCACTGAAGAGCAGATGGCTGGCGAATGCCTCAAGATCAACGATCTCATCTTGTCGACCTATAAAGACTTCGGCTTCGAACAGATCTTGGTGAAACTGGCCACAAGGCCCGAAAAACGCGTTGGCACCGATGCGATGTGGGATCATGCTGAAGACGTGCTGCGCCGCATTCTGAAACAGATCGAAGCGGATTCAGGCGGACGCGTCAAAGTAGGCGTTAATGAAGGCGAAGGCACTTTTTACGGCCCCAAGTTTGAATACGTGCTCAGGGATGCCATCGGCCGTGACTGGCAATGCGGTACGACGCAGGTTGATTTCAACCTGCCGGAGCGTTTTGGCGCATTTTACATCGGGGCGGATGGCGAAAAGCATGTGCCGGTAATGATCCACCGTGCCATTTGCGGTTCCATGGAACGGTTTCTTGGCATTCTCATCGAACACCATGCGGGTCATTTCCCGCTGTGGCTGGCGCCGGTGCAGATAATGGTGACGACGATCACCTCCGAGGGCGACGAGTATGCACTCAAGGTGCGCGATGATTTGCGGAAAGCCGGACTTCGCGCCGAGGCTGACCTGCGCAATGAAAAGATCAATTACAAAGTGCGCGAACATTCACTTGCGAAGGTGCCAGTCATACTGGTTGTCGGTAAACGCGAGATGGATGAGCGGGCGGTCAACATTCGAAGGTTGGGATCGCAGGACCAGAAGTCGATGAGTCTGGTTGATGCTGTAGCCGCGCTCGTGGCGGAGGCGACTACGCCAGATTTGAAGGAGGCCAGCTAGTCACCAACAAAACCTATGCCAGCTTTCTTGTAGCACTCAGCTGGATTGGGACGTACAGAGCGGAAGCCATTGTCTGTTAATTTTTGATCCTCAACTTTCGTGATCCAAGCAATCTCAGCTGACCGAAGAATTTCCTCGATGTTTGGGATGCTCCTGTCTTGCAAAGATAGAATTTGCTTTGCCATGCTCCCTACAGGTACGAAGTGCTCAAAGTGGAATTTCTCCCCGTTCTTATCTTGAAGTCGGGTTGGCTGTTGTTCCCAACGAGTGCTGTGCAACGTTTCGGGGTCAATTCCCAGTTCTTTGGCTTTTTCAGCTGCACCAAGGGATATGCGGGGCGAAATAAATTTTTCAAGCCATCGGCACATCATTTTCAGATTGCTCACTTGGTAACTCCGATACAAAGGTGAAGCGCTTTCGTAGTCTGCGAGCAACTGCTTGATAGTAGCTGCTATTGAGTTCAGGTGGACAATCTCGGACTCGCGGTATGGCATAGCTCACCTAGTTGATTTCATACTTCTTTGGCGGTTCGTATTCCAGCTTGAAACTGCTGCGAATGTTTAGCCGCTTCCGCCAAAACTTCCTCCGCCCACTGATTAAGGCTGATGCCCTTGAGCTGGGCGGCAAGTGCTGCCCGGGCGTAGACCTCAGGTGCTATACGGAACATGACCTTGCCAGAGAAGGGGCGCTCTGGCGTCTTGCCAGTTTTGCGGCAGGTTTCAATATAATCATCTACGGCTTCGTGAAAGGCTGCCTTGAGTTCTGCGATGGTTGAACCGTGAAAACCTACGACATCGTTGATACCCGCCAATCTTCCCACGAAGCATTCATCATCGGGATCGAGCTCCACGCGGGCGCTGTAGCCTTCGTATTCCAAAACATTCATCATGGCTTCACCTCAAGTTTCGTTAAATATTCACGCGCATCGCGGACCTGATAGCGTTTGGCTTCTTTTGCTGGGTGGGGACGATGGAATGCAGCGATTAGGCCTTTGCATTCAAAGCGCACCCGCGAGCCAGAGCCCTTGATCACACGACATCCCACCGCAACCAGCAGGGATTCAATATCCGCCCACGCAATGTTTGACTTCACCGGGTTGACGAAAACGGCTTCCAACGTCTTGCGCTGCCGACTGTTCATGCAAGCAATATATGCTAGCTATGTGGAATACGCAAGCGAAAAGTGATAGCATGTGCCGTAGTTGAAGAGATGAGTAAGCCTGCTTGTGGGC
>JAHFPK010000056.1 GCA_023266715.1 Hyphomicrobiales bacterium
TAAATATCTAGACTTGAACTGCATTAGAAGTTAGACTAAATTTTACATAAGTAATAAAACTTATGTATGTAACTGTACTTAAGTATGCCCAAACTAGGGCGTGTTCCATGGGAGGATCATTGTGAAGACAATTCTGAAATCTGCCGTTGCGGCAGCTGCCTTGCTCAGCTTTGCAAGTATTACACCGGCACTGTCTGCGGGCGTTGGCGCCTGCCTAATTACTAAGGAAGACGCCAACCCTTTCTTCGTCAAGATGAAGGAAGGTGCGACCGCCAAGGCCGCTGAACTCGGCGTCGACTTCAAGGCCTACGCCGGCAAGCAGGAGGGCGACACCGAAGGCCAAGTGGCAGCCGTTGAAACCTGCATCGCTGACGGCGTCAAGGGCATTCTCATCACACCATCCGACACCAAGGCCATGGTGCCGTCCATCAAGAAGGCCCGTGACGCCGGCATCCTCGTGATCGCCCTCGACACGCCGCTTGATCCAATCGAAGCCGCTGACCAGACCATGGCCACCGACAACTTCGAAGCCGGCCGCCTGATCGGCGCCTATGCCGCTGCCAAATTGGGCGACAAGGCTAAGGACGCCGTAATCGGCTTCCTCGACATCAACGCGAGCCAGCCTACCGTCGACGTCTTACGCGACCAGGGTTTCATGGCGGGCTTTGGCATCGACGTGAAGGATGTCAAGGTGATCGGTGACGAAGTTGATCCACGTATCGTCGGCCACGATTATACCAACGGCAATTCAGAAGGCGGCCGCAAGGCCATGGAAAACCTTCTGCAGATCAATCCGAACATCAACGTGATCCACACGATCAACGAGCCCGCAGCCGCCGGCGCCTATGAAGCCCTGAAGGCCGTCGGCAAGGAAAAAGATGTTCTGATCATGTCGGTCGACGGCGGCTGCCCGGGCGTAAAGAACGTTGCCGAAGGCATCATCGGCGGCACCTCGCAGCAATATCCTCTGCTGATGGCAGCAATGGGAATTGAAGCGATCAAGAAGTTCGCTGATACCGGCGAAAAGCCAGGCGTCACCGAAGGCAAGAACTTCTTCGATACCGGTGTTGCGTTGATCACTGACAGTCCGGTCGATGGCGTTCCTTCGATCGACACCAAGGAAGGCCTCGCCAAGTGCTGGGGTTGATCTCAGAATGATTTCAGTGAATGATAACTGAAACACGGAAGGGCGGCCCACGTGGCCGCCTTTTCTATGGGTAGACGGCAAAATAGTCGCCGTGGTGGAGGAAATGGGGAATGACCAGCGCACAGGAATTCGAGAAGGCTCTTGATCGGAGCGACACCTCAGTCGTCAGCTTCGAGGCTGACCATCGTTCGGCATTGAGTCAGTTGCAGCACTTCCTGCATTCCAGCCAGGCGGCGGTTCCGCTCATTGTGCTCATTCTTTCGATTGCGGTGTTCGGCATCCTAGTCGGCGGCAAATTTTTCAATCCCTTTTCGCTGACCCTCATTCTGCAACAGGTCGCCATCGTCGGCATCGTGGGCGCGGCGCAGACGCTGGTCATTCTTACCGCCGGCATCGACCTGTCGGTCGGCGCCGTCATGGTGCTCTCGTCCGTCATCATGGGGCAGTTTACCTTCCGCTACGGGATCCCAGTTCCCATTTCGATCCTGTGCGGCCTTGCCTGTGGTGCCCTGTGCGGATTCGTCAACGGCTGGCTGGTGGCGTACATGAAACTGCCGCCTTTCATCGTGACACTTGGCACCTGGCAGGTCTACAGCGCCACCAAGTATCTCTATTCCAAAAACGAGACGATCCGCGGCCAAGACATCGAGGCGCAAGCTCCGCTGCTGCAACTGTTCGGCACCCAGATCAAAATTGGCGGCGCGGTCTTCACCCTCGGCGTCATCTTCATGGTGCTGCTCGTGGTATTCCTCTGGTACGTGTTGAACTACACGGCCTGGGGCCGCCGGGTCTATGCGGTGGGTGACGACCCCGAAGCGGCGGAACTTTCCGGCATCCGCGTCAATCGAATGCTGATAACGGTCTACACGATCTCCGGTCTCATCTGCGGGTTCGCGGGCTGGGTCTTGATTGGCCGCACCGGCTCGGTCGCTCCAACCGCTGGCGAATTCGCCAACATCGAATCGATCACCGCCGTGGTGATCGGCGGCATCTCGCTGTTCGGTGGCCGCGGGTCGGTCCTCGGCATGATCTTCGGCGGCCTCATCGTTGGCGTATTCTCGCTGGGTCTGCGCCTCCTCGGCACCGATCCGCAGTGGACCTATTTCTTGATCGGCGTTCTCATCATCGGCGCTGTAGCCATTGACCAATGGATCAGAAAGGTTTCGGGATAATCGCCATGGCCAAGAAAGCAAAAACAGCCGATCGCGTTCCGCTCCTCACCGCCCGCGGCCTTGTCAAACGCTATGGCCGCGTAACGGCCTTGGACAATGCGGATTTTGATCTCTATCCCGGCGAAATTCTGGGCGTGATCGGCGACAACGGGGCCGGAAAATCAACCCTGATCAAGGCAATCTGCGGCGCTGTCCTGCCCGATGAGGGCGAGATCAAGCTCGATGGCAAGACGCTGCATTTCAAGTCGCCCATGGAAGCCCGTAATGCCGGCATTGAGACCGTCTATCAGAATCTCGCCCTATCGCCGGCACTTTCCATTGCCGACAATATGTTTCTCGGACGCGAAATCCGCAAACCAGGCTTCCTCGGAAAATTCTTCCGCATGCTTGACCGGCGCACCATGGAAAAGCGTGCCCGCGACAAGCTGACGGAACTTGGCCTTCTTACCATTCAGAACATCAGCCAGGCCGTTGAAACCCTCTCCGGCGGCCAGCGCCAGGGCGTGGCCGTCGCTCGCGCTGCGGCCTTCGGTTCCAAGCTCGTCATCATGGACGAGCCCACCGCCGCTCTCGGCGTGAAGGAATCGCGTCGCGTGCTGGAACTGATCCTCGACGTGAAGCGCCGGGGCCTGCCCATTGTCTTGATCTCGCACAACATGCCCCATGTCTTCGAAGTGGCTGACCGCATCCACATTCACCGCCTTGGCCGGCGCCTGTGCGTGATCGATCCAAAGCAATACACGATGTCGGATGCGGTGGCCTTCATGACCGGCGCAAAAATGCCGCCAGCCGAGCTGCTGTCCGCCTAGGAGATCCTTAGTTCCCCTTGCATCACGAAATAGCCGAACCAACAAAGGGAGAGCCAAATGGCGCTCGTAATGGGATTGAACAGCGGATCGTCTTTCGATGGTATTGATGTGGTGCTTGTTGAGATCGTCAATGGCCGTGATGGCTACCCGGCGCGGCCCAAATTTATTCGCGGCACCAGTTATGACTGGCCGGGACCCGTGGCCGGAATTGTGCTTCGCTCTTTCGAGAACAAGGTCTCGCTGTTTGAGTTCTGCCGCTTGAATTATTTAGCTGGAGCCGTTTACGCCGAATCGGCGCGGGCCCTTATGCGCGACGCAGGCATCAAGCCCGGTGAACTGGAAGTCATTGGTTTCGACGGCCAGACAATCTATCAGGAACCTCCAGTTCACGCCCGGCTGCACGATTTTGATGATGGTGAAAATCTGGTCGGCCGCTGGCTCGATGGGCCCTATGGCTGCGGTTTGCAAATCGGCGAACCCGCAATCGTGGCGGCCGCCTGCGAAACGCCTGCGGTTACCCATTTCCGCACCATGGACCATGCGCTGGGAGGCACGGGCGCACCGCTCATGCAGTATCTCGACTATGTGGCTTTCCGGGACATCGGTCCCATTCTCACGCTCAACATCGGCGGCATCGCCAATTGCCAGCTTGCCCACCCTGACCGCGCCAAAATGATGGCCTTCGATACGGGGCCCGGCAATGTGATGATAGATCACGTGATGCGCGCCCTGTTTGGCAAGCCCTATGACAAGAACGGCGACGTGGCGCGCAGTGGCAAAGTTGATCAGGCCCTGATGCAAAAACTCAAGGAGCATGATTTCTTCAAGCGCCCGGTTCCGCGCAGTGCCTGGCGCCTTGATTTCGGCTCATCCTATGCCGACTGGATTCTGGCTGATTATAGCCATTTGTCCAAGGCAGACATGCTGGCAACCATGACGGAGTTTGCGGCCTATGCTATTACCCGCTCGATCACCGACAACGTCAAGACGATTGCCGAGATCAAGGTGATCATGGCAAGTGGCGGCGGTACCCGCAATTCATATCTGATGGAGCGGCTGAAGGATTACATGCCGAAGGGCCTGCGCCTGACGACATCCAATGAGTTCGGAATTCCACCCCAGTTCAAGGAAGCCATAAAATTCGCAACTCTTGCCCACGCCACGGTGAACCATCTCGCCAACAACATTCCGGCGGCATCGGGCGCTGTGAAATTCGGAATTCTCGGTAAACTTGTTCAACCACCGCGTTTGGCCAAGGCCTGACGGCGCCGCACCCTAGCGAAGTACCTTGTAGGCGTGGAACCAGTCGTTCCTGGCAAAGCCCGGAATGCACCAGAGGATGCAGAGGGGTTCAATGGCGCGGGCACCTTCTGCACCTCCCATGTCTTCAATCTCCCAGCCAAATTGATCGAGAATTCCGGCCACTGTCTTCTTTGCAGCCGCGTTATTGCCGGCGATAAACATCGAAGGCTTGCCATCCTTGAACTGCGGATTGACCATCGTCGCCGCCCCCACCGAGTTGAATGCCTTGACGAAATGGGCCTCGGCAAATTGTTTCTGCAGTTGCTCCATCAGCGAGCCGTCGAGGTTGGTGAAATATTTGAGAACGCCGTTCTCCGGCGGTGCATCAGCGAGTGGGTTGGTGGCATCAATGACTGTTTTGCCCGCAAGATTTTCGGCCCCGGCCGCTTCCAGGGCTTTTGCGGCAACCGCCCCCTTGACCGCCAGAACCACGACCTCTCCGAATTTGGCAGCGTCGGCAAAACGTCCGATTTTCGCTTTTGGATTGGCTGTGGCAAAATCGCTGAGCTTTCCCGTCTCGCGTGTCCCGAGAGTGACCTCATGACCGTGTTTCAGAAAGCCTGCGGCAAGCGTCTTGGCGACCTCGCCCGATCCAATGATACCAATTCTCATTTTTGTAACTCCCAGAGTTTCTAATCTCCAATTCATCTGGGAGCAGGGCCTGGCCTTTGCAAGGCGAACCCGCGGAGGTCACAACTTCCTGGCTTCGTAGGCCAGTTTTGAAAATCTCTCACGCAGGGCGCCAGCACTGAAAACCGGCGTGTTAAAATCTATGCGAAGGCTTTGCTCATGAAGGCCCAGGTCAGCCCCATCAGGATCGATCGCAAGGACCTGCCAGGGCCCAGGCGGCGCCCGCAGAATTTTGGTGGCATAGAGGTGAATTGTCTCCGCATGGTCCCGGTTCATGTGCTCAAGCGCTGAAGTTTCCAGCGCTTCCATTTCCGTTGCAGGCGGAAACACCTCTTCAGGCGTAAGCGTTTCAATCCGGCCAAATCCGGCAACCCCATGAATATTTGCCGGCATCAACCGCCAGAAAGAGAAATCGGCAAAATCCGCATACATGGCAGCTTCCGGGTGCCGTGCAAAGTAGCGCCGCCGCAAGTCCCTATTCTCGACCTGCTCAAAACGCCCCAACACCGTAACCCGCGGCCCCACCAGCGCATCGCCTTTGGCAGGCAATTCACCCGCCAGCACGCTGGCGCGGGCATCGGCCAGCAAATTTTGTGTATGCCAGGCCAATCGCGAGATCAGGATAAGGGGCCAACCCGCCACATCGGTTGCGATATTGGCCAAGGAGCCATAGGGCGTCCCATCCCCTTTATTCAGGGTGGAAAGCGAGCAAGTTCTTGCCCGCCGGAGCAACTGGCGCATGGCAGTTCCGGAAAAACTAGCTTTTTCAATCATTTAAGTAATGTTACTCACTCGTTGAGCGGCCCGACTTTGCTGTTTGCCACAATTTGTTCTAGTTTCATCCTTAGAGGCGCGACAGGATCAACAACGGATGAACAAGAAAATGGCAATGATTGCATTGGTAGATGATGATCGCAATATTCTAACCTCGGTGGGCATGGCACTGGAGGCGGAAGGCTATGCGGTGCAGAAATACAATGACGGTGCCGCCGCACTGCAAGGCCTGCAAGACCAGCCCCCGGACATGGCCATCTTTGATATCAAGATGCCCCGCATGGACGGCATGGAATTGTTGCGCCGTATTCGCCAGAAGACCGATCTTCCCGTTATTTTCCTGACCTCCAAGGATGATGAGATCGACGAGCTCTTCGGCCTCAAGATGGGCGCCGATGATTTCATTAAGAAGCCCTTTTCGCAACGCCTGCTGGTTGAGCGTGTAAAGGCTGTTCTGCGCCGCGCCGGCGCCCGTGACGGAACCGTACCGCCAACCGATGCGGCCAAAGTCATTGAGCGCGGCAAGCTTTCCATGGATCCGGACCGTCATTCCTGCACCTGGGATACAAGGCCTGTGACCCTCACCGTCACCGAATTTCTCATCCTGCAATCCCTTGCCCAAAGGCCTGGCATTGTAAAAAGCCGCGATGCCTTGATGGATGCGGCCTATGATGACCAAGTCTATGTGGATGATCGCACCATCGACAGCCATATCAAGCGCCTGCGCAAGAAGTTCAACCAGGTCGATGAAGCCTTCGATGGTATTGAAACACTCTATGGTGTTGGCTATCGTTTCAAGGAACAATAGAATTTCCTCCCGCGTGAGGGTGCGAAATGCTTGACAAGATCGCGGCAACTGAGGCCCTTGAGCGCACTGAAAGCGACGAGGGGCAAGAGGTTGAAAGTTTCGACATTCCCGTCGAAGGCCACCGCGGCCTGCTGCATCGATTTGCCCCCCAAAGGCTGACCAGCCGCATTGTTATTCTAAATCTTCTGGGCCTCGTCATTCTGGTGACCGGCATTCTCTACTTCAACCAGTTCCGTCAAGGCTTGATCGACGCGCGCGTGCAAAGCCTGACCACCCAGGCCCAGATCATTGCCGCCGCCGTGGCAGGATCGGCCACCGCCGATACGGGTTCCATTGTTATCAATCCGGATTCACTGGAAGACAACAGTGACCCATCGGCGCCAGATGCCGATCAGCTCGGCAGTCTGGATTTTCCGATCAATCCCGAAACCACCGGCCCGGTACTGCGGCGGCTGCTCGCAAACTCGACCATCCGTGGACGGATTATCGACCCTGACGGCAATCTCGTCGTTGATAGCAGGTTTTTGTATGGCGGCGGAGATATCATTCAATCGGACCTTCTTCCGACCGATGCCGGCTCGCAGAACATCATCGCCCGATGGTGGAACAAGGCCTTTGACTGGTTCTTTGCCTATGACTATCCCCTTCAGAAGGAATACAGCCTCGACAACGGCAAGGATTTTCCGGAAGTGGCGGCTGCCCTCAATGGCGCTGTTGTAAGCGTTGTGCGCCTCGACGAAAAGCACGACATCATCGTGCTGGTTTCGGTTCCGGTGCAAAGATTCAGGGCGGTTTTGGGCGCCCTTGTGCTCTCAACCTCGGGCGGTGAAATTGACAATGTATTGCGGGCAGAGCGCCGCGTCGTTCTGCTCACCTTTGGTTTCGTTGCGCTGGTAACGATCCTGCTCTCGGTGTTCCTGGCGGGTACTATTGCCGAACCCATTCGCCGCCTGTCTGCCGCCGCCGAGCGTGTGCGTCGCGGCATCAACAAGCGCGTGGAAATTCCCGACTTCACCGCCAGGCGCGATGAGATCGGCCATCTCTCGGGAGCACTCCGTGACATGACGGGCGCACTCTATAACCGCATTGATGCCATTGAAGCCTTTGCCGCCGATGTGAGCCATGAGCTCAAGAATCCGCTCACCTCCCTGCGCAGTGCTGTCGAAACCCTTGCGATGGTGAAAACCGACGAGCAGCGCGCCAGGCTTGTGGAGATAGTCAAGCACGACGTGCGCCGGCTTGACCGTCTCATCACCGATATTGCCGATGCCTCACGCCTCGATGCGGAGCTGGCGCGGGCCGAAACCAATCCTGTCGATGTGGCAAGACTATTGGGAGCGATTACAACCCTGGCCAATGAAACCAGAAAAGAACAGCAGTCTGAAATCGTTCTGCAGGTGGTTCCGGCGGGAAGCAAATTTGATCCGCTGCTGGCCTTTGTCATTCTTGGCCACGAGTCGCGGCTGAGCCAGGTCTTCCGGAATCTTCTGGACAATGCCCGCTCCTTTGCAGCGGAGCATACCAAGATCCATGTGCGCGTGCGCCGCTCCGGCCGCGATGTGGAAGTGCGCGTTGATGATCAGGGGCCCGGCATCAGGCCTGACAACCTGGAAAGAATATTTGAGCGGTTTTACACCGACCGTCCGGAAGGCTCGTTCGGTAAGAATTCCGGTCTTGGCCTTTCCATCTCCAAGCAAATTGTCGATGCTCACAAGGGCCGCATCTGGGCCGAGAATCGCCATGGCAGGGCTCCGGACGGAGTGGAGAAACCCATCCTCGGTGCAAGGTTTGTGGTGCGTTTGCCGGCCGTCTCCGATGACTGGACGCTGCCCGGGGCAAACTGAATGGAGAAACATCAGACCTGCCTGCACGGAACCTGCGTCAGCGTGGGAGGCGAGGGCGTGTTGATTCTAGGCAAGCCCGGAAGCGGCAAGTCCGATCTGGCGCTCAGGCTTATTGATGAACCGGGCCATGGAATTTCCGACGGTTTGAAAAGCAGTGAACTGGTCTCCGACGATCAGGTTGTCATCACCCGCCACGAAGGCAAGCTTGTTGCATCATCTCCAGCGGCCCTTCGTGGCAAACTGGAAATTCGCGGCCTCGATATCGTTAAGCTGGCGACGCAACCTTCAGTCCCTTTGTCACTCGTTGTAAAGTTGCACAGCCATTCAGTCATCGAACGCCTTCCCGGTCCCCGCACTTTTGAGATTCTGGGCCTGGCCCTTCCCCTCGTCGAAATTGATGGGACTGCGGCCTCGGCGCCAGCCCGGCTTCGTGCCGCGCTGAACTGGCTGAAGCAGCCAAACAAGGACCCGTGAAACTGTTGCACAGCGGCAAGGATAAGGGCAATGTGCGCCGGTTTATACGACAAGTGAGGCAAAACGTAACAATGTGTGACACCGTAGATTTTCGATGATTGGTCTCGTACTGGTAACCCACGGCCGCCTTGCCGATGAATTTGTCCATGCCTTGGAGCATATTGTTGGCCGCCAGGAAATGGTTGCCGCCTTGGCCATAGGTCCTGAAGACAAGATGGAAGTTCGCCGTGCCGATATTGCCGCGGCGGTAAAGTCCGTGGACAGCGGCGACGGCGTGATTATCCTGACCGACATGTTTGGCGGTACGCCATCGAACCTGGCGATTTCGCTTTTGGAAGAGGGGCGCGTTGAGGTGGTGGCCGGACTGAACCTGCCCATGCTGGTGAAGCTGGTGCGGGTGAGAAAGGAATCCAATCTTCATAAATGCGCCGCCGCCGCCCAGGATGCCGGCCGAAAATACATCAACATTGCCAGTCAGATATTGGGGGATTGATGGCGGCACTAATCAAGGACTTGGAAATCGTCAACGAGCGCGGACTGCACGCCAGGGCCTCGGCAAAATTCGTAAAATGCGCCGAAGGCTTTGATGCCAACATCATGGTGAGCCGCGATGGCCATACGGTTCCGGCAACCTCCATCATGGGCCTCATGATGCTGGCCGCCGCCATGGGAACCTCCATCAGCATTGAAGCCTCCGGCCCCGAGGCCGATGCGGCCATGGCTGCCCTTGCAGCCCTGGTGGAATCCAAGTTTGACGAAGACTAAATAATTTTCTTGTAGGCCGGCAGTGTCAGGAAGGCCTCGAAGTTCTTTGAGGTGGACATGGCTTTAAAAATGCTGATCGCTTCCTTGAAGCGGCCCTGTTGGTAAGCCTCCACACCCGCCTCTTGCTTGACCCGTTTCATCTCTTCTCGCAAGCAGCGGTCGAAAAATTTTCGTGTGACTCTTATCCCCGTATCGAGCGTTACGCCAAATTTCAGCCATTGCCAGATTTGTGATCGCGAAATTTCGGCGGTGGCCGCATCTTCCATCAGATTGTAGATCGGCACCGCCCCGCGCCCTCCGAGCCAGGCCTCGATATAGAGAACTCCCACCCGGATATTCTCGCGGAATCCTGCTTCGGTTTTGCTGCCCTTATGAATTTCCAGAAGCTGTTTTCGGCCGATGCTGACATCATCCCGCTTGACATAAAGCTGGTTTGGCGTCGGCATCAATGCGTTGAATACCTCCATGGCCACGGGGACGAGATCAGGGTGCGCAACCCAGGTGCCATCATGGCCATTGCGCGCTTCCCGTTCTTTGTCAGCCCGCACTTTGTCCAAGGCTATCTGGTTTGCTTCCGGATCCCGGCGGTTTGGGATCTGGGCTGCCATTCCGCCCATCGCGAAAGCGGCGCGATTGTGACAGGTCTTGATGAGCAGCGCCGAATAGGAGGCAAGAAAAGCCTTCGACATCACCACCTGCGAGCGGTCCGGCAGGACATATTTTTTGTTCGAAGCCAGCGTCTTGATGAATGAGAAAATATAATCCCAGCGCCCGCAATTGAGCCCTGCCATATGTTCGCGCAATTCATAAAGGATCTCATCCATCTCAAAAGCCGCGGGCAGCGTTTCGATGAGGGCAGTGGCCTTGATGGTACCCAATGGAAGTCCGTGCGCACTCTGTGCAAAGGTGAAAACACTGTTCCACAGCCGCGCTTCCAAATGGCTTTCCAATTTTGGCAAATAGAAATAGGGACCGGAACCATGGCGCAGCGTTGTCTTGGCGTTATGGAAGAAATAAAGGCCGAAATCAAAAAGCGCGCCGGACACTGCCTGACTGTCAACGCGCACATGATATTCCGGCAGGTGCCAGCCACGCGGCCGCACCATGAGGACAGCAGGCTTCTTGGCCAGAACATAATGCTTGCCCGTTTCCTTGTCGCGGTGGTCCATGACGCCACTCCAGCGATCCCGAAGATTGATCTGCCCACGGATGAGGTTGTCCCAGACGGGAGATGTAGAATCCTCAAAGTCGGCCATGAAAACCCTGGCCCCGGAATTCAGCGCATTGATCACCATCTTGCGGTCAGCAGGCCCGGTGATTTCCACTCGCCTGTCCTGTAAATCGGCAGGAATGGGCGCCACGCGCCATGCACCCTCCCGAATGGCTCGGGTTTCCGGCAGAAAGTCGGGAAGCTCTCCCTTGTTGAAGCGCTTTGCCCGGGCCGCGCGCAGTTCCAGCAGTCTTTGCCGCTCGCCTTCGAAATTTCGGTGCAATTGCGCAAGGAAGGCAAGGGCTTCAGGGGTTAGAATGGACCGGTATTCCGGCAATATGGTTCCGCGGATTGCAACACCGGCCGGTATTCTGGCCATATTCAAGCTCCCCCGTTGAGATGTTTAATCTTATCTGGCTTAGGCCCCCCATAGGCCCAATCGAGAAGTTCGATGGTATGAAGAATGGGAGTCTGCATGCCCGTGGCAAGCTGGGTGATGCAGCCGATATTGCCCGTAGCAATC
Organism: Hyphomicrobiales bacterium; assembly: GCA_023266715.1. Lineage (GTDB taxonomy): Bacteria > Pseudomonadota > Alphaproteobacteria > Rhizobiales > Aestuariivirgaceae > Aestuariivirga. Next base: position 11,459 of record JAHFPK010000056.1, read on the forward strand.
ACCTGCGGATTTGTGGTTTGTATGTTCTTGATCTTCCTGTCCCTGAGCTGAGTGGCGATTTTGGGTTGCATAATGTTATAGGTGCCGGCCGAACCACAGCAGAGGTGGCCTTCGGGAATATCTTGCACCTTGAATCCCGCATTGCGCAAAAGCGTTTGCGCCTTTGTTCCCATATTCTGGCCATGCTGCATCGAACAGGCCGAATGATAGGTGACACGGAGTGTCTGCGAGGCTGCAGGCAGTTCGATGCCGGACAGGAACTCGACAATGTCCTTTGCCTTGGCGCTGATGGCGGCGGCCCTGACGGCATAGATGGGATCAAAACGCAGCATGAAGCCATAATCCTTGATCGTCGTGCCGCAGCCCGATGCGGTAACGATGACCGCTTCAACCCTGGCATTTGCCCAATGGTGAACATTGCGCCGCGCGCGCCAGACTGCATCGGCCTCTTTGCCCATGTGATGGGTGAGCGAGCCGCAGCAGGTTTCCCTTGCCGAAACCACGACCTCGTAACCCAGTCGCGTCAGCAGGCGAATAGTGGCGGCATTGATTGAAGGCTCGATTACGCTTTGAACGCAACCCATGAGAAGGGCCACGCGCCCGCGCATTGCGCCCTCTGCCGGATAGATGCCAGGCGCCCCCAGATCTTCTTTGGCAATAGATTTGGTGGGAACAAGTGCAAGCATCGCCTCAACCCTGTTCAGGCCCAATCTGGAAATCATTTTCGAAAATGG
>JAHFPK010000334.1 GCA_023266715.1 Hyphomicrobiales bacterium
CGTTCACCGCAATCACAACCGATCCCGTCACCGGTTTCGTAATCACCCGCACATGGTCACGCAGGCCCGAGCCATAGCGCTTCACCAACTGGAACGTGGCGTTCACGCCATCGCCAACACCAATCATTTGATCGGTGGCGGCAATCGCGTTCTGTGGCGCACAGGATTTGAAATCCGCATGGTCCTTCCAGCGGAAGGCGTGAAGCCTGCCGCGCCGTTCCTCGAAGAAAGCCACCACCTCATGGATGTCGTTCAAAGACTTGACCCCAAAGCCCGCATTGTAACGCCGTTTGGAATCGGCCCAACGGCTGTTGCGCTCCTCGTGGCCGGAAGCCGTGGTCACGAGTTCCGTGCGCCGCTCCGGCCCGCCGCTGCCGCCGCGCGAAATCGCCGGGGGAAAACGAACCTCGTCAAAAGCCATAATTGATATCCGTGTTAGAGATTATCGTCCTCTCCCGTGCGCCTCGCATGGGAGAGGGTCCGCTGAGCGGGTGTGAGGGCCTCTTAAAGAGGTAAGCAGTTACTGCTTTTTCTCAAATACCTTGGGCAGCGCGGCAATGCTTTCAGCGCTTGGTTCAAGTGGCGGGCAACGAAGCTCATGACTGGGAAGGCCTTTTTCCTCGCGCAAGGAGGCTTCAAGGCTGAGACAGTCCCTGACCGTTGATTCTCCATCGCCAACTTCCGTCCAGCATTTTTGAAGCTCCGGGTAGTTGCCAATTCCTGTGACCCAGTGCCCTGCTCCCTTCTCGTCCCTGACCTTGAATCTCTTGCGGCCGAATTCCAAAGCAACCATTGCCGCCGGAGAGCCGCCCATTTCCCCAGGCCCAACCGTTCCTACGGGATCGATAACTGCCGCGCATTTCAGCCAATCGACCGCCCATTCGGCGGGAGGCTGCACTTCCTTGCTTTCGATAAAGTACTGTTCGCGCCACCCGTCAATCAGCGCCGAAATCAAAATCCGGCCCTTGGCGGTCTTTTGCATGTCATTGCGCAACAGGCCGAGGCCCTCTTCGAACTTTCCGTCCTGCATCAAACCATAGGCCCGCAGGAACAATGCAGTTTCAGCCCTGGTTTTTTTATTCGCAGTTTGCGGGTCGTCTGCCAATGCAAGGGAAGCCAACAATCCAAGGCCAGCCGTAGCAAGCAGAATACGGATCACCGGGCGGGCAAGCTGAATTAATTTTTTCATGTCACAACCAATTGTCAACGAGGGAGCTCATTGTCTCTAAACGTCAAAATTCCATGATGGTTCCTGACATTTAAGCGAGCGTGCACGCAATAGCTAATAGGCTCAATTGAGTACAACTCCTCAGAGATTTCTCTGCCCGCGTGAAACGGCGCGGGTGATGACGCTGGCGATCTGGCTTTGGGATTGACGAAAGCTTGCCGCATCAGGGGTTGAAATATTCACGGTCACATTCACCGGCTTTCCGCCGCTCATGCGCACGCCCAGCTTGCCGTCGCCGCCGCGTGCCAGCGGCATGATGGCTTCTGCTCCCGCTTCCCCCATCAGGCCTGCACCGCCGCGCAGGGGAAAGAGTGTCGGGCTGTTCACGATGCCGCCGCCGGCAAAGGGCGTGACCACATTACCCCGGCCACTGGCAAATACCTGGCCGAGCAATCCGCCGAGCGGCTTGAGCGCCGATGACAGTGCCTGCCCCGCCAATGACAGAGCGAGGCCTTTCAGCACATCGGACAGTTTGCGTCCCTGAACGATGGCGGAGGCAAAGGAGCGCGTAATGGTCTGGCCGAAGTTGTCGGCAAGGCGGTTGAGTCCCGTCATATCGGTGCGAAGTTTTTCCGTCTCCAGCACCAGCGGCTTGCTTAAGTCCTGCATCAGTCGGGATACCTTTTCATCAAGTTTTCAAAACTGGCGCGCAACATCTGCGGTGCGGGCCTGCAGAAGGCCGCCGCAATTTCACGCGGAGTCGCGTCCCAGAAATCCTTTGGGCTCAGGCGCAAGATGCCGAGTCCAAGCTGCATGATGCGCTGCCAGGGGAAACTTTCTCCGGCAGCGCTTATCCGTTTCCCGGTTGCAGTTCCGCCACAGCAAATGTCGCGGTCAATAGTTTTGCGACAATGCCGATGTAGCCCGCAGCACCGCCTGCGACCTGGAGTGCCGCGACGGCCTCATTGGAAATCTTCGTGCCGCCGCCGCGAAGCCCGGCACCGATAATCCTGATGGCATCCCCAGCGCCTATGCGGCCCGTTTCAAATCTCTCGGCAATGGCAATCAGGTCCTGGTCGCCATAGGCGGATTCAAGTTCGGCAAGCGCGCCGAGGGTGAGGCATAATATATAGGTCTCGCCGCCGAGTTCGGCTTTGATTTCACCGCGATGTCTGTTGGCCATAAAGTATTCTCCTCAAGAGAGCGAATAGCGAATAGCGAATAGAAAGAATTCTTCCCCCTATTCGCTATTCGCTACTCGCTACTCACTACTCTCTACTTCCTATTCGCTACTCACCATTCGCTTCTCACACCGCCGTAAACGCAATCTCCCCCGCCGACTCCAGCGCCAGCTCGAAGGTCACTTCAGCATCATGCCGCCCGGCAATTTCGAGTGCCGTGATTTGAAACAGACCTTCGACGGTGCCGAAATCCGGCACGATCGCCTGCCAGTTGCGTATGGTGCCGTTGAAAAAATAGCTGCGGATGGTTTCATCGGAGGCCGCATCCTTGAAAATGCCCTGGCCCCGCACATTGGCGGTCTTCAAGCCCGCGCCTGCCAATAATTCGCGCCAGGCACCGGCGGATTCCTGATGGCTGACATCAACGGACTCGGCATTGAAAGACAGTGCATTGGCGCGCAGGCCCGCCACGGTCTGGAAAACGCCCGCCCCCGTCGTATCGATCTTCAACAGGAGGTCGCGGCCTTTCTGCGCTGTCATTTTTGTCCTTTTTCAAAATCACTGAGTAAACTGAAATTCGGCAAAGTGGCCCTCACCCCCGCTTCGCGGACCCTCTCCCATCCTCGGGTTTAACCCGAGGACAGGAGAGGGCGATAATCTCTAAAAGTTTCGCCTTCGCCCGTGCCGCAAGGCATGGGAGAAGGTGGCCGACAGGCCGGATGAGGGCTCTTTCTTGCACTCTCAGAGAGGTTCAGTGGCGGCGCGGAACCTCACTACGGCTCCGAATACGTCGTTCGATCTGGCAACGGCAGAAAAGGTGAGCCGCAGGTTGACCAGCACATGGCCCGGAAGCGCGAGTGCTGCATCATCGAGAGCCGTTTCGATTTCAGC
>JAHFPK010000002.1 GCA_023266715.1 Hyphomicrobiales bacterium
ATGGCCCACGAGCTGACCCATATCAAGAACCGTGATACCCTTGTCATGACCATGACGGCAACCCTTGCTGGCGCCATATCCATGCTGGCAAATTTTGGCTTTCTCTTCGGCGGTCGCGACCGCAACAGTCCGTTAGGGCCCCTGGGCGGCATATTGCTCATCATCCTGGCACCCCTTGCCGCCATGATCGTGCAATTGGCGGTGAGCCGCACCCGTGAATATGAAGCCGACCGGGGTGGGGCGGAAATATCTGGTGCGCCCCTGTCACTAGCCTCAGCCCTTCACAAAATTTCAGGGACTGCTCGGCACATACGAAATGAAAACGCCGAAGCCAATCCCGCCATGGCCCATCTTTTCATCATAAATCCTTTGTCTGGACAGCGCATGGACAATCTGTTCTCATCGCACCCCGCAACCGAAAATCGCGTCGCGGAGCTTCAGAAAATGGCGGCACAGATGGACCCTCGCGAGACTTTCCAGAACCCAGCACCGAAGGGCCCCTGGGGCTGATCAGTGTCAGCACAAAAAAATGAGAAGCCGGGCCTGCAGGCCCGGCGTGCCGCCATAAGCCTTCTGCAAGGCGTCACCCTCGATCAGCGGCCGCTTGATCAATTGCTCGAAACAAATGCCGAATTTCGCAAGCTTGAAGCCCGCGACCGATCCTTTGCCCATGCCCTTGTGGCATCGTCCCTTCGCCACGGCGGTGAAATCAAAGCAATCCTTGGCAAATTTCTAACCAAACCATTGCCGCGGTCTTCCGGCATGACGGTTGATATCCTGACTGTTGCTACGGCCCAGCTCCTGTTCATGGACGTAAGCCCCCATGCGGTTATTGATCTCTCCGTTGATTTGGCAAAACAGGACAGGAAAGCCCAGCACTTTTCCGGGCTGATCAACGCTGTGCTGCGCAAGGTTTCAACCGATGGAAAGGCGGTCCTTAGGAATATGGATGGGCCAAGGCTCAACACACCGGACTGGTTGTGGGAGCAATGGATCTCAGCCTATGGCGAGGAAACAGCGCATGACATTGCAACCTCCCACCTTCTTGAGGCGCCGCTTGATATTTCAGTCAAGGGCAAGCCTGAATACTGGGCCACTGAATTGGGAGGCGAGCTTCTTCCAACCGGAACCATCCGTTTGACGTCCGCCGACAGGAATTTGCAGGACCTGCCGGGGTTCCGTGATGGCGAGTGGTGGGTGCAGGATGCGGCATCGGCCTTGCCGGTGAAACTCTTAGGGAACATCAAAGGCCAGTCCGTGCTCGATCTCTGCGCGGCACCAGGCGGGAAGACCGCGCAGCTTGCTTCTGCCGGGGCAGTTGTTACGGCAGTTGATGATTCCCCATCACGCATGAAGAGGTTGCGGGAAAATCTGGCGCGCCTGAAACTATCGGCCAGAACACTAATTGCCGATATGTTGTCCCCTCCTGCCGATACTCCCTATGACAATGTCCTCCTGGATGCCCCCTGTACCGCTACGGGAACAATCAGGCGCCATCCCGATCTGGTTTATCTGAAATCGCCCCAACAACTGGCAGGGCTCGTGGGCCTGCAACAGAAAATGCTTGAGCGCGCGGCCAGCCTTGTGCGGCCAGGCGGAAGGCTGGTTTACTGCACCTGTTCCTTGTCTCCCCTCGAAGGGGAGCGGCAAGTGTTCAAATTCCTGCGGACCCATGAAGACTTTGTGCTTGCGCCAATCACTCCAAATGACCTTGCCCAGCAGGAACAGTTCATAACCCCCGCGGGCCTTATGCGCTGTTTGCCATCCCTGACGATTGGCACCAGTCCAGGTCTTGACGGCTTCTTCGCAGCCCGCCTGGACCGGCTGTCTCCTTGATCGTTAGCACTTCGTTAACCATCTTCGCGCCAGTGTATTTTTTGCATCATTACGAAAACATTAATTTTTGACGCGGCAGAACATGCGCGATCACGGACCTACGCAACGTTTCAGTACCCCCTCGTATTGGCAGGAATTGTCCAGCCATGGCGCCACATTCATGCATTGGGCCTCCTATGGATTTGGCCTCGCTTCACCGCAACGCATGGCCATTTCCGGTCTCGGACCAAAGCTTTCGACCCTGAGATCGGGTGATTCGGCCATTGCTCAGGAAATGGCCCGCGGCAAATTTGGTTTTGCCGGAGCAACGGTTAACGGAAAACCTGTCGAGGTGTTTGACGCAACTCCGCCCAATCCTGAATGGACGTCAGCTCTTCACAATCTGTCATGGCTCCAGCACTTCATTGTCAGCGGCCAGGAACTCCACCGCATTGTGGCGCGCTCGCTGGTTTTGAAATGGGACGACCGGCGCAATGGCTTCCGCTCACCCCAGGTGTATTTTCGGGCTCTGATTTCGCTCTCCTGTGCCGCGCATTTTCTGGTGGGGCCAGCTCCTTCCTCGTTTGAAAAACCATTCTATGGGCTTGTCGAAAAACTGATCCGCCGGGTTCTGGCCATGCATCCCGCCACACCCAACGACATTCTGTGGCAAGCCATGGCGTTGCAATACGCAAGTCTTGCGTTTCGCGGTTCAGAGGCGCTGCGTGGCGACGCAAATGCCAAATTCTGCGCTATCATCAATCAGGTCATTTTGCCCGACGGCGGGCATGTCTCGCGCAATCCCCAAATGCTCCTCGAGGTCCTTTTGGATGTCATCCCCCTCAAAGATGCAATGACCGCAAGACATGAGGCTGTTCCGCAGCCTTTGAATGGTGCCATCGAAAGAATGCTTCCAATGCTCCGCATGCTTAGCCATGGGGATAGGGGCCTCGGCAATTTTCAAGGCGCTGGGGTGACCGATCTTGAGTGCGTGAAGGCCGTTTTTGAGCAAGATAAAATTGCCGGAAGGCCGCTTCTGCTGGCGCCTCATTCCGGCTACTGCAGGCTTTCCCATCGCTCTGGCCTCCTGATTGTGGACGTGGGCGCCCCAAAGGAATGCAACAGCCCCTTGGCGTTTGAATTTTCGGACGGCCCCCACCGCATTTTCAACAATTGCGGCATGCCGCATTCCGCCTCCGCCGCCTGGCAAAAGGCGGCAGCAGATATCGCAGCCCATAATACGGTTGAAGTTGCCTCCTTCGAAAGCGGAACACAAAATGTTCCGAGTGCCGAAGTGATAACTTCGCCCCAAGGCTCCTTGATGAATTGCACCAACGAAATCACGGGCAGATCCGGCAAAATTGCTCACCACAGAAATATCTTCCTGTCCCATACCGGCAATGACCTCCGGGGTGAGGATCGCATTTTTCATATCGCATCGAAAAACCATTCGCCAGGACAACTCGATTTCACCATCAGGTTTCACCTCCATCCCGGCGTGAAAGCAACTTCCACCCGCAAGACAACGCGGATTGTCATCATGCTGGCAAATCGAACCGCCTGGCAATTTTCAGTCCGCGGGGGAACCATGTCCCTTGAGGAAAGCGTATTTCTGGGAGACGATCTTGGCCCCAGAAATACCCAGCAAATTGTCATTCGGAGCGCAACGGATAACGCAGACCCGGTAAAATGGGCACTTCGCCGCGTGGAGAAATCGGCCACCACCGGACCCGATACGGCGGAAATGCCGCAACTTCCTTTCTAGTGGCCTAATCGCCCCGGCATGCTATGTGCCTAGCCGGCATCTAGTTCTGGGATTTGTTCAATGACCCATCCGATCCGGCGCGCGCTTATTTCGGTTTCCGACAAGACCGGACTGGTTGAATTTGCCAGGGCGCTTGCAACCTTCAACATAGAAATCATTTCAACCGGCGGCACTGCAAAAAGCCTGCACGCTGCTGGCATTCCAGTCCTTGATGTTGCCTCAGTTACGGGTTTTCCGGAAATCATGGATGGCCGGGTTAAAACCCTGCATCCCAAAATTCATGGCGGACTACTTTCTGTGAGGGGGGACACCGCCCATGAGAGCGCCAAAAAAACCCATGACATCAGTGATATCGATCTCCTGGTTGTTAATCTTTACCCTTTTGAAGAAACCGTAGAGAAAAAATCCGATTGGGAAACCACCATTGAGAACATTGATGTGGGTGGCCCAGCGATGATCAGGGCCGCAGCCAAAAATCATGACCGCGTCACCGTTGTCGTAAGCCCTGATGATTACCCGGCGGTGCTGTCGGAACTCAAGGCCCATGGGGGAATTACCGCCGAAGCAACACGCCGTTCATTGGCCGCCAAGGCATTTGCCAGAACCGCCGCCTATGACGCCGCAATTGCCCAATGGTTTTCCGCTGAACTTGCAGAGACCACGCCAGGTTATTTTGCCATTGGCGGCAAGCGCCTTCAGATTCTGCGCTACGGTGAAAACCCCCATCAGACCGCTGCCCTCTACAGCAGTCCGGACCAACGCAAAGGGGTGGCGAGTGCTGAACAGGTTCAGGGCAAGGAACTTTCCTATAATAACATCAACGACACCGATGCGGCTCTTGATTGCCTGTCCGAGTTCAGAAATGAGCCCGAGGCCGCCTGCGTCATTGTAAAGCACGCCAATCCCTGTGGCGTTGCCATTGGCCACTCTCCTTTTGAGGCCTATGGCAAGGCCCTGGCCTGTGATCCCGTCAGTGCCTTTGGCGGCATCTTGGCTTTCAATCGCAACCTCGATGAGGAAACAGCCTTTGAGGTTTCAAAACTTTTCACTGAAGTCATTATTGCACCGGGCGCGGATGACGGAGCCCGGGCAATTCTAGCCACCAAGAAAAATCTTCGCCTTTTGCTGCTCGGCGATATTCCCAATGCGCAAGCTCCGGCTATCGCGGTAAAATCCATTATTGGCGGACTTCTGGTGCAAACCCGTGATGGCTATTCTGTTGATGAGATGAATTTGCGGGTCGTCACCAGGCGCGAGCCCACAAAATCAGAGATCAAGGATCTGAAATTTGCTTTCAGGATTGCCAAGCACGTGAAATCCAACGCGATCATCTATGCCAAGAATGGCGCAACCGTTGGTATCGGAGCAGGCCAAATGTCACGCGTTGATGCGGCCCGCATAGCAGTGCGGAAGAGCGAGGATGCGGCAAAGGCGGCAGGCCAGACGCTGCCACTGGTGCACGGCTCCGTTGTGGCATCCGACGCATTTTTCCCGTTTGCCGATGGACTGTTGCAGGCAGCAGAGGCGGGGGCCACTGCCATCATCCAGCCCGGCGGCTCAATCAAGGACGATGACATCATCCGCGCTGCCGACGACGCCGGGCTCGCCATGATTTTTACCGGCATTCGGCATTTTCGTCATTAAACTGAACCCGCAACAGGGAGAACGCCATGCTGGTCACCACCACCCATAATGTCGAACGCAAACGAATCATTGAGTACAAGGGGTTGGTTGCCGGCGAGGCCATTCTCGGTGCCAATCTTTTCCGTGATCTCTTTGCTTCAATCCGCGATATCGTCGGCGGCCGTTCCGGCTCCTACGAAAAAGTTTTGAATGACGCGCGCAAAACCGCAGTTGGTGAAATGACCGGCAAGGCCGAACAGCTGGGTGCCAATGCTGTCATTGGCGTTGACCTCGATTATGAAACGGTGGGAACCAACGGCAGCATGCTGATGGTGACAGCAGCCGGAACCGCTGTCAGAATAGAGTAGTTGCGATCAATTGGGAGCAGTCTGATAGCCGATGCCAACCAAAGGCGCCTTGGTTGGCAAAACATTCTGGTCGACATCCGATTTGAAAACCTGCTCAACCATAGCAAGTTCTATGCCCGTGTTGGCTTCAAGAAGCTTAAGCTGAACCTTATAGGGCGTGTTCTTCTGAACCCCGCGCAAAGCTTCGGTTTCAAAACTGTATTGCAGCTGTCCGGCTTTCACCGGCTTTGTGATCACAAATTTCCGGTCGGTATCGGGCAGGTCAAAGCTCGCTTCCAGCACACTGCCCTCAGGCAGGGGCCTGAGTTGCCGTGCGACAAAACCATAGGTCATCTTGGAATAGCGGTAATTGAACATGATGCTGCCGCCAACAATCTTCAGGAAGGGTTCCGGTGTCTGTTCCTTGCAGCCCGACAAGACAAGACCAAGACAACAGCAAATGGCAAATACGAGCCGGCCTTTCATCTAATCCTCGCTTTCCTGCCTTGTGGCGGAACTGTAAAGTCCTTCCGGTTTTAACATGAGAATTAAGGATAATGAAACCAAACACCGCTACATCGCGGTAGGCCAAGGGAAAGGTAGCCGTCCACAGGGTTTCGAGGAAGGCCAGGAATATGCCGCCGATGATGGCTCCGCTGACCGTCCCAAAGCCGCCGATAACAGAGGCAAACATCGCCTTGAATCCCAGCATTAGGCCCATCGAAAAGGTAACGCCGCCATAGGAAACGGCGATGATCCAGCCCGAAACACTGGCAAGGGCCGCCGAGCCAATGCACGACCAGCGCAAGACGGTGAGCGTATTCACACCACTGAGCTTCGCCAGGCGTTCCGATTGCGAGCACGCCTTCCAATAGCGGCCCGCCGCCGTAAACTGCATGATGAAAAACACAGTGCCGATGGCGAGAGCAGAAGTTGCCACCGAAATAATCTGCATGACGCCGATTTGGACCGGAAAGGTGCCTTCAAAAATCCGGAATGCCGCACCATCGAACAGCGGCATCATCCACAAGTCGCGGGCGCCACCCTGAAGTCGCATGACTTCCTGAAGGGCAATGGAAACACCAATGGAGGCAATCATGAAGGCCTGCGATGTGTGGCCAATGAGCGGTGCAAAAACGTGGGTGGCGGCAAATTGGCCAAGCGCGGAAGAGGAAAATACTGCCAGTGCCAGGGATATGGCAAGTATGACGGCCGTGTTGTTGCCAGCCAGAAGACCTGCAAGGCCCGCATAAATCGCCGCAAATGCCGCATACATGGCAAAATCGCCAAACGACAGGAATATCTTGTTGGTGAGGCCCTGCACCAGGGCAAAGGCCATCGCCAGCGGCACGTAAAAGCTTGCCAGCGTGCAGGCATTCAGGAATTGCTGCAACCAATAGCCAAATTCATGGGCGGACATTTGCTATTGCACCTCATCTTGCGGTTCGCCATGTCCCGACAGGATTTGCGCGGAACCCCGCATGGTACTGCGAAACGCCGCGTCGAAATTTACATTCTCGATCTGCCAGTGATGGGAGCCACCAACCGAGTGGAGTTGCCAATCCCCCTTCCATCCCAGCATTCCCTTGTTCCATGCAATGCTGCCAACCAGTACAATCCCGCCACCGCTCGCCCGTGCAATTTTCGTCAATTCCCCTTGATCAGCCGTTGGCAATTTTTCAGCGGTCATCCCGGCTTCGTTAAATGCATTGGTGGACGGTAACACCATCGGCATGCCTGTCAGCCAGGCCGCTGACATGAATGATTCACGCTGGTCAAATCCCTCGTCCGCATCGCCTGTAAGAAGATATGACCTGGCCTCATATTTCACGGCAAGAATTACCACTATTGTCGGCCTGCGGGCTATCCAGGGTTTTTCCCCCAGCGCCTGCAATAGTTCATCAATCTTCTCCGGATAAAAATCAACGGTAAGGTCATAGGGCCTGTCCCGCGTGCCCTGTTCGTCGTGAATGGGTATGCCTTCCATTCTGTCGCGGTAGCTGAATGTCTTCACATAGATCTGCGCCCGCTCTGCCATTCCTTCAACGCGGGGATCATGATCGATATCCGGATCGCCGGATACTTTTTTTAAAGCGTCTCTCAGGCACTGGCCAAGAACTGGCAACCTCGTCTCTTCCCTTTCGCCCGTGACAATGGCTTTCGTCTGGTAGAGATTGCCAGTGAATCCCGGATTGTCATCACGATCAACAACAACCCAAAGCAACAATGCCAGGAACAGGACCAGACACGCAATCGAAAGAGTTCGAATCATGAATTCAAGACGCATTGAATTGCCCTGCCAAATCTTATTTTTTACACTGAAGTATCGCAAACAAGCTTGAAGTATGAATGGATGAAGTGTCAATTGGCGCTGCTCCTGCACTGGTTTGGATGCCTGACGAGATGACCACGCCCTCAATTATCGGACTGGATGCCGATGATACCCTGTGGCAGAGCGAGCATTTTTTCAAGCTCTCGGAAGCCCGCTTTGTCGATCTTCTTTCGGAGTACGCCGAAGGTGCCGATCTGCGCGCACGCCTGTTGCAAGCCGAAAAGAGAAACCTGCGGTTCTATGGTTACGGCATCAAAGGCTTTGTCCTGTCGATGATCGAAACGGCCATTGACGTAACCCATGGTCAGGTTCCAGCCTCCATTATTCAGGAAATTCTCGGCGCCGGTCGCGAGATGCTGAACCACCCTATCTTGCCCCTGCCGCAGGTTCGCGAAACCTTGGAAAATTTAAACGGGATATATCGCCTTGTCCTGATCACCAAGGGCGACATCTTCGACCAGGAACGCAAACTTGCCCAATCAGGTCTCGGTGAACTCTTCCATGGGATTGAAATTGTCAGCAACAAAAACCCCGAGACCTACAAGCGCATTTTTGATCGCCATGGTGACGGGCCGGACCGGGCAGTCATGGTTGGAAATTCTTTGAAATCCGACATTGTGCCAGCTATCGCCGCCGGCTGTTGGGGCATTTTCATTCCCCATGAATTAACCTGGGTACTTGAGAATGTGGAACCGCCGACCCATCATCCACGCTTTAAGCAATTGAACGGCTTCAATGAACTCTATGAATTCATTACCAAAATTTCCTGAGATGGAGGTTTTTGGAAAACTGGAGCGGGCGAAGGGATTCGAACCCTCGACCCCGACCTTGGCAAGGTCGTGCTCTACCCCTGAGCTACGCCCGCTGAGCGTAATACGAAGCCGGAAAAACCCGACGAGGTGGCGCGTCTTATTGCCCAAGCCTAGCGTAAATGCAATAGCAAGTTCAACTTGCTTGTTACTTGGGACGATTGACTATCATGCCAGCCAGCCGTGAAGAGCTTTTCCAAAGATTTGCCGACCTCGGAATCGAAACGATGACAAAGAATCATATGCCCGTTTTTACCGTGGAAGAGGCCCAGTTGGTCCACCATGATATCCCCGGCGGCCATTGCAAGAATCTCTTCTGCAAGGATGAAAAAGGCGTTCTTTGGCTCATTGTCTGTCTGGAAGACTCCCGTGTGGATTTGAAAGCAGCGCCTGCAAAAATCGGCTCAAAACGCCTCTCCTTCGGCAGGGCCGAACTACTGATGGAAGTTCTGGGTGTTGCGCCCGGATCGGTTACCCCCTTTGGTCTCATCAATGATAAAAATGCCCGGACAAATGTGATTCTTGATGCCCGCATGATGGAAAAGGAAATGCTGAACTATCATCCGCTGGCAAATGATGCGACGACGACAATCCGTTCCGGTGATTTATTGACCTTCATCAGGTCTTGCGGCCACGAACCGCGGGTTGTGGCAGTAGCCGATCCCGCATTGTAATTTGCTGTCAGAAGCGCCATTTTTACCCACGAAACACCAAACAGGCATAATAAAATGAACGACATGATCATAGGACAAAATTCTGCTTCTTCGGTTCCCGCCGCTGAACTCGTCAAGGACACCGATACCAAGAGTTTTATGGCCGATGTCATTGAGGCGTCAAGGAAGGTCCCCGTTCTCGTCGATTTTTGGGCGCCTTGGTGTGGTCCCTGCAAGCAGTTGACGCCCCTTCTTGAAAAGGTCGTAAGGCAGGCCGGCGGCAAGGTGCGCCTTGTTAAAATCAATGTTGATGAGAACCAGCAGATTGCCGCGCAAATGCGCGTGCAATCAATCCCCGCCGTATTTGCCTTTGTGAATGGCCAGCCCATCGACGGCTTCATGGGGGCACTGCCAGAAGGTCAGATCCGGCAGTTCATCGACAAGCTTGGCAGCAAAGGTTCGCTGGCCGAGGAAATTGCCGCCGCCATGAAAGTTGCTGACGAAGCCATGCAGCGAAAGGCCTATGACGAAGCCCAGAATATTCTTGGACAAATACTCAGCGTCGATCCCACCCATGTTGCGGCTCTCGCCAATTTTGCCAAATGCCAGATTGAGCTCGGCGATCTCGAAGGAGCAACAGCAACACTGAGACAGGTTCCCGCTGACAAGGCCGCAAACTCCGATGTTGTCAGTGCTAGGGCAGCTCTCGAACTCGCGCTTCACCCCGTTGACATGAGCCTTCTGGAACAATTGCAACGAAGCGTAGCGGCCACGCCCGATGATTTTCAAAAGCGCCTCGATCTTGCCGTGGCTTTGAACGGAGCAGGCCAGAGACCTGAAGCCACTGACCAGTTGCTTTATGTCATCCGCAAGAAGCGTGACTGGAATGAAGATGCGGCCCGCAAGCAGCTCGTCCAGTTCTTTGAGGCCTGGGGTCCAAAGGATGAAGCCACCTTGCAAGGCCGCCGCAAATTATCTGCAATTCTCTTTTCGTGAGGACTAATGAAATTCTTGAAAGACTACCACAGGCCAGCAGATTTACCTGAGAAGCTTCCCGTATTTCCGCTTCCCGGCGCTTTGCTCTTGCCGAGGGCCGATCTGCCACTGAATATTTTTGAACCCCGCTACCTCGAGATGATTTCCGATGCGCTGTCGGGCGAGCGTATTATCGGAATTATTCAGCCTAAGGACGATAGCGGCGAGGAAGCGCGGCCGGACTTGATGAAAGTCGGTTGTGCGGGAAGAATTACCTCCTACGCGGAAACGCCCGACGGCAGAATGCTGGTGACCCTGACAGGCATCAGCCGCTTTTCCATCAAGAGTGAGATACCCGCCACAACGGCCTATCGCCAGGTCGTAGCCGACTTCAATCCCTTCGCAATTGATTTGGTGATGGATCTCGGCGCCAATGAGGTCAATCGGCCAGCCCTGCTCACGGCATTCAAGGATTACCTGAGCGCCAACAACATGAGCGCCGATTGGAATGAAATCAATGCGGCCTCAACCGAAGTTCTGGTCAATACACTCTCCCTTCTGGCGCCCTATCCCGCCAGCGAAAAACAGGCCCTTCTGGAGGCTCCCGATTTGAAAACCCGGGCCGACGTATTGGTGGCGTTGACTGAAATGGCGCTGTCAAAATCCTTCTCCGGCAAGCGCCAGAAATTGCAGTAGGAATGACCATGGCTGAAGCACGCAAAGTGGATCCCAAGTTGCTTGAATTACTGGTGTGCCCGATCACCAAGACGCGCCTTGAGTATGATGCGGAAAAACAGGAACTCATTTCAAAAGCTGCAGGCCTTGCCTATCCCATCCGCGACGGCATTCCCATCATGCTTCCCGATGAGGCGCGCGAACTCAAAAATGGCTGACCCCTGGCCACTAGAACTTTTGTCGAAACAACAGGGGCGAATTCTCAATGTTCGCTTTGACACCGGCGAATCCTTTGATCTCGAGGCCGAATATCTTCGGGTGGAAAGTCCAAGCGCCGAGGTGAAGGGCCACGGGCCGGGACAGGAACAACTTGTCCACGGCAAAAGGAATGTTTCAATGACCAGGCTTGAGCCCGTCGGCACCTATGCCGTGCGGATAATTTTCAGCGATGGTCATTCCACTGGCCTATACACATGGAATTATTTGGCAAAGCTTGGCCGTGAGCACGAAGTGATTTGGTCTGCCTATCTGGAAAAACTGGCCAAGGCTGGACAGACGCGGGGTTAAATATTATCGCCGCGCAGCAATCTGGGCAACGAACCCGTTTGGCCAGCGGCTTCCCTTGCAAATACCTGCTTCAGGCCAGTCAACTGGTTGGTTGCCCGCAAACCAATGTCACGCAGAATCCGCAACAGCGAAATGTCGTTGGAAAAAAGCCGGTTGAACCCGTCCATGCTGGCAGCCGTTGCCACCGTATCAAAACGCCGCCAGGTGGAATAACGTTCGAGCACGGCCAGGCCGCCAATGTCCTGTCCCAGCGCGTGGGCATCAGCCACACATTCCGCCAGTGCCGCCACATCGCGAAGGCCAAGATTGAGACCCAATCCCGCAAGCGGATGAATGACATGGGCCGCATCGCCAACGAGAGCCAGGCGGGGACCATGAAATTCCTTGGCGAAAAACATCGACAGCGGATAGCCCTGCGGCTTGCCGATCAAGGTGATTTTTCCGAGATGACCCCCAATCTCGTTTTGCAATTCAATCTCAAAATCTGGAGCAGTCAAACTCAGAAGCCGTTTTGCCTCGACGGTCCCCTTGGTCCAGACAATGGAGGAGCGATTTCCAAGCAATGGCAGGATTGCAAAGGGACCGACGGGGGTGAAATGTTCTTCAGCCCGTCCATTGTGAGGCAACTCATGATCAAATGATGCAACGATTCCCATCTGTTCGTAAGCCCATCCGACGAGTTCGATGTGTGCAGCTTCTCTGCTGGCGGATTTTCCGCCATCGGCGGCAATGACAAGGCTGCAGGAAAATTGCGCGCCATTCGCAAGCTTGAGTTTAGCAAGCCCTGGGGCAAAGTTTTGCTCAGTGACGCCATGACCCGTTACCAGCGTGATGTTTGGCGACGTTTCGACAGCTGCCAGTAGCCCCGCCAGCATATGGCGGTTCTCCACCATGCAGGCTGATGATTCGCCTTCGCCAAACTGCAGCAGAACCGGCCGGTCGCCATGTCCTGCACCGTCAGTAACAATAATTTCGCGCATCGCCTGCGCCTGCTGCCCAACGTGATCCCAAACCCCCAGAGCCTCAAGCATCCGCCGGGAACTGGCCGTTATGGCGGAAGCCCGGGCATCATTGTCAGCCGAAATACTTTGACAGGGATCCCTGCTGTCGACAATTGCAACAGAAAGCGGGCGCTTGGCCCTGTGCCCCCCAAGTGCCAAGCCAGCGACAAGTCCATTCAAGGCCGCTCCCACAACAATCACATCAAAGCGCACGCTCATGATTTGATCAGAAACGCCTAATCGATCACCTCGTCAAGATACTGCATTAAAATTAAGCAATTTGGAGTTATTGCATGAAAATGCAGCAGATGTTTGCGTGCCCGTCAAGCATCAAAATAAAAATCCAAATCATAACAAGAAGTTAAAAATGGTTCCTAATTGGCACGGTTCTTGAGAATCAGCTTCCGGTTATCGGAAGGAATGTATCTATGAAATATATTATCGCGATCATAAAGCCTTTCAAACTTGAAGAGATCCGCGAGGCCCTGGCGGCCATCGGGGTTCAGGGCATTACTGTTACCGAAGTCAAGGGGCACGGCCGCCAGAAGGGCCATACGGAGTTCTATCGCGGCGCGGAATACGCCGTGAGTTTCATCCCCAAGGTCAAAATCGAAGTGGCGGTTGAACAGTCCATGGCTGACCGGGTTGTGGAAACAATCCAGGCGGCGGGTCAGACCGGCCAAATCGGTGACGGCAAAATTTTTGTCTTGCCGCTTGAGTCCGCCGTTCGCGTGCGGACCGGCGAAACCGGCTCTGCCGCCCTTTAACACGATTAACAAAGGACAGTGAAATGACATTTCCACCAAAATTACGCCAACTCCTCGTCGGCTTGCCGGCCGGATTTGCGCTCACGACGATCCTGACAGCAGCCCCGGCCTATGCCGCGGCTACCGTAAACAAGGGCGATACCGCCTGGATGCTCGTAGCCACAGCCCTTGTCATTCTCATGACAATCCCGGGTCTGGCTCTGTACTACGGCGGTCTGGTGCGCTCCAAGAACGTGCTGTCCGTATTGATGCAGGTTTTCATCTGCTTCTGCATGATCGCCCTGCTCTGGTTTGCCTACGGCTACTCGGTGGCCTTTACCAATGGCACCCCCTATTATGGCGGCCTCTCCAAGGCCTTCCTGGCGGGCGTAAATATTTCGACGCTGGCGGCAACCTTCTCGAAGGAAACCTACCTGCCGGAATTCACCTATGTCATCTTCCAGCTGACATTTGCGGCCATCACCCCAGCCCTTATCGTCGGCGCCTTTGCTGAACGGATGAAATTCTCAGCCGTTCTGTTGTTTTTGTTTATCTGGTTTACTTTTTCCTATCTGCCGGTGGCTCATATGGTCTGGTGGTGGGCAGGCCCCGACGCCTTTACGCTCAGCCCTGATAACATCGACATGGTCAAAGCTGCGGTAGGTGACAGCGCCGCCGCAGACTTCCTGGCCAAGCTTGCCGCAGCAACCGACGACGCCGCAAAGGCTGTCGTTTTGGCTGACTATGGTGCGGCCGTGAATGCCTCCAACGGCTGGTTGTTCAACTGGGGTGCCATCGATTTCGCCGGCGGCTCGGTTGTGCACATCAATGCCGGAGTGGCCGGCCTCGTCTGCGCCCTCATGCTTGGCAAGCGCCTAGGCGTTGGCAAGGAAGTCTTGGCTCCTCACAATCTGCCCCTGACCCTGATTGGCGCCTGCCTCCTTTGGGTGGGTTGGTTCGGCTTCAATGCCGGCTCAAACCTCGAAGCCAACGGCCTTACCGGCCTTGCCTTCCTGAATACGATCCTCGCAACCGCTGCTGCAGCGCTGGCCTGGACCGCTGGCGAATGGGTGACCCGCGGCCATCCCAGCCTCCTGGGCGCCGCTTCTGGCTCCGTCGCGGGCCTCGTGGCCATTACCCCGGCTTGCGGCTGGGTAGGGCCCATGGGTGGCGTTGTAATCGGCCTGCTCGCCGGCACTATCTGCCTCTGGGCGGTGGTATGGCTGAAGGGCAAGCTTGGCTATGACGATGCTTTGGACGTCTTCGGCGTTCACGGTATCGGCGGTATGCTTGGGGCCCTCCTCACGGGTGTCTTCGTAAATCCAGCCTTGGGCGGCATGGGTGTGACGGACTATCTCGCTACAGACACGTCATCGAAGCTCGTTGACTACTCCTTCTCGGCACAAATGACCGGGCAGGTTGTTGATATCGTGACCGTGGTCATACTGTCAGGCGTTGTCAGCTACGTGGCCTTGCTGATCTGCAAGTACACCACGGGCCTGCGCGTTGAGGAACAGGAAGAGCGCGAGGGCCTCGATATCGGCTCCCATGGTGAGCGCGCCTATTCGTAGGTCCTGATATCCCTGGCACTAAGAAAAAGCGTCCCTCGCGGGGCGCTTTTTCATGTCCGGGTTTAACCCTGCTTTAACCATGTGCCTTCAGACTGCCGTTAACTATTTGTTATGGCCCTGTGAGGTGATCTCCGGGCTGACGGAGAAGTCCATGGCTTATAATCGTTCCTACGATACCGATGAAGGGGCAATTCCCGCCGCGCTCCGTCGTTTCATTCGCCATCGTCTCTTTGAATTTTCTGGCGTCATTTTATTTGTATTGCTCGCCGCCGTGGGCATGGCCTTGGCAACCTGGTCGGTAGACGATCCCTCGTTCAATCACGCAACCGATCAGATCGCTAAAAATTACTTGGGCTACCCCGGTGCTGCCATTGCCGACGAACTCATGCAGCTGATGGGCCTCGGCGTATTGCCTCTGATCGGCATTCCCATGGCCTGGGTCGTGAATTTTTTGAGCCATGAGCGGCCGGAGCGCCCATTCATGGCAATCCTCATGTGGTTTGCCTCGGCATTTCTGAGCTGTGGGGCTTTTGCTACCATACCGGCACCAGCATCATGGTCTCTGGCCGCGGGTCTTGGCGGCAATTCCGGCGATATCATCAGCGGCGGAATTCTTTCGCTCCTTGCCTTGGGTCTCAAAGGCACCTTCGCCCAAGTCTTCACCGGTATTTTATGTGCAGGCAGCGCCATATGGGCAGCTCTCCGCGCCACCGGACTTACCAAATCTGAAACAACAGGCGCTCTCGGAAATCTGCTCCGTTCAGTTGGGGTTTTCCTGATGCAGGTATTCCGCATGCTCCTCAGCAGCTTCAAGCACTGGAGAGCCTACAGGGCCCAGGAGAAATCTGCCCGTGCACTGCGTGCCGGAGCAGCAAACTCTCCACGCGACATTATTTCACGATTGGCGCCGGCTCGAAAACAATTGCGCGGGGACCAGCGCATAGAACCGGTTTTGTCGCGTGATGATCATGGTGCCGCACCAAGGCTTCCCTTGTCTGGTCAGAACGTTGAATTGGAAGGGGGCGAGAATGATTATGCGGAATTTGAGCCAGGAGACGTTGAAGAGGAGGGGGAGACCCGGACTCCGCGCGTAACCCGCGATGCCAAGGAAATCAAGCTGGGCAAGAAAATCAAGAAGGATTCCCAGCTTAATCTGCGCTTTTCAAAATCAACCGAGTTTGAGTTTCCGCCGCTCACGCTGCTGGCCGAACCCAAGCGTGGCACCAAGCAATCAATCGACCTTTCCGACGAAGTGCTTGAGCAGAACGCCCGCATGCTGGAAGGCGTGCTGGAAGATTTTGGCGTGCGCGGCCAAATCATCAATGTGAAGCCAGGACCGGTTGTCACCCTTTACGAGCTGGAGCCTGCGCCCGGCATCAAATCTTCGCGCGTGATCAGCCTTGCCGATGATATCGCCCGCTCGATGAGCGCCGTGTCGGCTCGTGTGGCAGTTGTGCAGGGACGCAACGTCATCGGCATTGAACTCCCAAACAGCAAGCGCGAAACGGTCTATCTCCGTGAAATGCTGGCCTCCGAGGCCTTCGAAAAGACGGGGCAGAACCTGGCCTTTGCGCTTGGCAAGAATATCGGCGGTGAACCCATCTTCGCCGATCTCGCCCGCATGCCGCATCTCCTGATTGCCGGTACAACGGGTTCCGGTAAATCCGTCGGCATCAATACCATGGTCCTGTCCTTGCTCTACAGGCTTTCTCCTGAGCGCTGCAAACTGATCATGATTGATCCCAAGATGCTGGAACTGTCCGTTTACGAAGGTATTCCTCATCTCTTGTCGCCAGTGGTGACCGATCCCCGCAAGGCCGTTGTCGCCCTGAAATGGGCGGTACGTGAAATGGAAGACCGCTACCGCAAAATGTCAAAGCTTGGAGTGCGTAATATTGACGGTTACAACGCCCGGCTGAAGCAGTCTTTGGCCAAGGGAGAGCAGATGTCGCGTACTGTGCAAACCGGCTTCAACCCCCAGTCTGGCGAACCTATCTTTGAGCAAGAGCAAATGGACATGACGGCCATGCCCTACATCGTCGTCATCATCGACGAAATGGCGGACCTGATGATGGTAGCGGGCAAGGACATTGAAGGCACGGTCCAGCGTCTGGCCCAGATGGCGCGTGCCGCGGGCATTCACGTGGTTATGGCTACCCAGCGGCCTTCGGTTGATGTCATCACCGGCACAATCAAGGCCAATTTCCCCACCCGCATTTCGTTCCAGGTCACCTCAAAAATCGACAGTCGCACCATTTTGGGCGAGCAGGGTGCAGAGCAACTCCTGGGGCAGGGTGACATGCTTTATATGGCCGGCGGCGGGCGCATTTCCCGTCTGCACGGACCCTTTGTCGCCGACGATGAAGTTGAGAAGATTGTCCGCTTCCTGAAGGCGCAGGGCGCTCCCGAATATGTTGATGCGGTGACCGAAGAGGTTGAAGATGAGACCTATGGTGATCCCGCCACCATGGCAGGCGTAGAAGGAAGCGGTTCGGGTGATGAGCTTTATGACCAAGCCGTGGCTGTCGTGCTGCGCGACAAGAAGGTTTCTACCAGCTATGTACAAAGGCGCCTGCAGGTGGGTTATAACAAGGCCGCAAGCCTGATCGAGCGCATGGAAAAGGAAGGGCTAATTTCATCGGCAAATGGCACCGGAAAACGGGAGATCCTGGTTCCCGGTGACAGTGCCAGAGCATGAAGGGCTGCCCCAAAATGGTCGGCTTTTCAATTCATATCAGATATACATACGGGAAATGGAAATCTTAGGTTTGGAACACAGAATGACGCGATCCCTCAAAGCTGCCCTGCAGGCCCTCTCAGTTCTTTTGGTATTTGCGGTAGGAACGAGCAGTTTCGCCGCCGCAGCCAAACCTATTTCACTCAGTCCGGAACAGACTGAATCCATCAATAAAATTTCTGCCTATATGAACAGCTTTGTGACCCTCCAGGGTGAATTCACTCAGATAAGCCCCAAGGGGAACGTCTCAAAAGGCGTCATGTTTATCAGCAAGCCCGGTAAACTGCGCTTTGAATATTCTCCGCCAAATCCCTTCCTTCTCGTTTCCGACGGCAAATGGGTGACCCTCAAGAATCGGGCCAAGGAAAAAGGCGATCAGTTTCCGCTTGCAGCTACGCCCTTGCGATTGGTCGTTTCGCCAAAAATTGATCTCCTGCAGGAAGCGAATATTCTGGGCTTTGAGCAGGCCGATGGCATTACGTCTGTTGTTCTCGAAGACCGCAAGGGTACGATTGGCGGTCAACTCGTCTTGATCTTTGATGAAACTCAAAATCAGCTGCAGCAGTGGATTATTATCGATGGCAAAGGCCGCCGCACCACCGTGTCGCTTGCCAATCTTGAATCCGGCATGACGATTAACCCAAAGCTCTTTGAGGTGAAAATCAACCGCCCGGAAAAAAGCAAATAGGGTCACTTGCGTTTTCCCCCGGTCCTATGCTCATGCTTGCCACATGACACTCAAGATTGCCACCTGGAATATCAATTCAGTGCGCCTGCGCATTGGTCTGGTTGAGCGGGTTTTAAACCAATTGCAGCCCGACGTTCTTTGCCTGCAGGAGACGAAATGCCCGCAGGGGCAGTTTCCCTCAGGGCCACTGCGTGATCTCGGTTATTCCCACATCGCTGAATTTGGCCAGAAGGGCTATCACGGTGTTGCCATTGTTTCGCGCCTGCCTTTTACCGCCCAATTCAGCAAATCATTTTGCGGCAAGGAGGATTGTCGTCACATTTCCATAAGCCTTGATGGACCCAAACCCATCACCGTCCACAACCTCTATGTTCCGTCTGGCGGTGACGAGCCTGATCCCGGCATCAATGAAAAATTTGCCCATAAACTGAAGTTCATCGATGAGCTGGAGAGCTGGTTTGCGAACGGTTCAGTTCCCAAGGGCCATGAGGGCATCGTCGTGGGAGACCTCAACATTGCACCCCTGGAACACGATGTTTGGTCCCACAAGGATTTGCTTAAGGTCGTCAGCCATACGCCGATTGAAACAGCAGGCCTCATCCGCGTGATGATGGCAGGCAAGTGGGTTGATCTGATGCGTCAGCATACGCCCGCAAGCGAAAAACTCTATACCTGGTGGAGTTACCGGGCCAAGGATTGGGCCCTGGCCAACCGGGGCCGCCGGCTTGATCATATTTGGTCAACGCCGGGACTTTCACCCTCCTGCAAGGATGTTACCATTTTGCGCGAAGCAAGAGGGTGGACGCAAACTTCCGACCACGTGCCGGTGATGGCGACGTTTGCTCTATAGATCGAGGAAAGGCTTGGTGCGCAAGAATTTCCCGCGCACGCTTTCGAAATCAAGCATCGAATTTTCGAGCCGTCTGGCCAAGACCCTGAATACGCTCTGGCCAAATTCCGGATATTCACTTGCAACGCGCAGGAAAAGCGCGTGATCTAATCTGGCCGTGGAAACAGAACCCAGAGCCAAGGCCGTTATGGCATAGGTCGACTTTCCAATCATCGCGACCTCGCCGAGAAGGGCGCCGGGTTCCGCCTTGGCAATGGATTGGTTTTGCGAGCCCAACGACTGCTGGATATCGGCATATCCGCTTAGCAGGAGAAAGGCTGATTTCGCTTTTTTTCCCTGGGAGATAATTATTTCTCCAGAGACAAAGTGCTGGCGCTCGGAAGCAAAGGCGAGGAGCTGCAAATGCACAGGCTCACACTCGGCAAAAATCGGAATTTGCCGCAACGTTTCCGCATCTGCCCGGACACTCATCGCACAAGCCCTACGCGAGCCCTAGAGAGCATGATTCCCCCAACTATCCCGTTGCCCGACCCATACAACGATGGATAGGCCATAAGATCAAGGGACGAGCTTATAACCACCGCCCTCAGTGACTAATATTTCCGCTTGGCTTGGATCACGCTCTATTTTTTGGCGCAGGCGGTAGATGTGGGTTTCGAGTGTATGGGTCGTAACCCCGGCATTGTAGCCCCAGACATCGTGCAGCAATACATCACGGCCAACGATCTGTTCGCCGGAACGATACAGAAATTTGATAATGGCCGTTTCCTTTTCCGTAAGGCGCACCTTCTTGTTGTCATCCCTGATCAGGATTTTGGATGCTGGCTTGAAGGTATAGGGGCCGACCTTGAACGTGGCATCTTCACTGTGCTCGTGCTGACGCAAATGGGCCCTGATACGCGCGAGTAGGACGCCAAATCGAAATGGCTTGGTAATATAGTCGTTGGCTCCTGAATCAAGCCCCAGGATAGTGTCGGAATCCGAGCTCTGGCCGGTCAGCATGATTACCGGCCCCTTGTAGCCATTGCGCCGCATCAGTTTGCAGGCTTCACGGCCGTCCATGTCCGGCAAGTTCACATCGAGGATCACCATATCCGCATGATCGGCCTTGACAGCCTTGACACCGGCCGTTGCGGTGGCAACATCCGTTACAATGTATTCCTCATGCAGGGAAAACTGGTCCCTCAGCGTCTCTCGCAGAGTATCGTCATCGTCAACGATGAGAATCTTTTTGGTGGTCGTCATTGCCATTCTTTCGCTAATTATGGAACATTGGATAGTTCTAGAGTGATCAATGGCCTTTTGATAGCCCGGGGGCAAGACAACAGACCGTGAGGAAAACAGTCACATATCTTCACGTTCGCGCGATCAGTGCGTGTGCAACCAGAGGAGTCTTGACCTGTGGCCCACTTTCACTGCCCTGCGCCTTGGGGAGATCGGGGAGGAATTTCCTAAAAAAGGAAGGCGACGGTGGAAGCCCGGTCGGGATTTGGTCCCTGCGGCAAATTTACTATCGGGATGACCACATTGTTCGCCCCCTGTCGAAAATACCCGCTTCACCGATCAGGAAGGGCTGGGGCTGGTGCGAGACGGTTGGCGACAGGAATTATAATCGTAGAGTTAACTTGCCCTATGCCACCGCCCATGAGGAGCTTAAGCGCCCTGATGAGCTTTATGATGTAATCGTAGAGACCAGCCACAATCGAAGGCCTCGCATCCAGGGCCGCGGAAGCGCCATCTTCTTTCATATCGCGCGGAAGAATTTTGCGCCAACAGCGGGCTGCATCGCAGTAGCGCTGAAGGATATGCAGAAGGTACTGCGTTACTGCTCAACCGGGACGCGCCTTGTGATTTGGCCACCTAATGGGGCCGCCCCTCACGCATTCCGAAAATAGCCGAGCCAACCCGCACATGGGTTGCACCATATTTGATTGCCGTCTCGAAATCCCCGCTCATGCCCATGCTCAGATTCTTGAGACCATTGCGCTGAGCGATCTGCGCTAGAAACGCAAAGTGCTTTTCCGGTGCTTCATTGATTGGCGGAATGCACATGAGGCCTGAAATGTGCAACCCATATTTATTTCGACACTCCTCTATAAAACTGTCGGCACTGGCAACGCTGACGCCAGCCTTTTGCTTTTCATCGCCAGTGTTGACCTGAATGAAAAGCTGAAGTTTTCGTGCTTGCTTCCCCATTTCCAAGGCAATGGCTTGTGCAATTCGTGGCCTGTCTATCGTATGAATGGCATCAAATAAATGGACGGCATCAGCAGCCTTGTTTGTTTGCAATGGACCGATCAAATAAAGTTGCAGTTGCGGTGTGGATGACCGCAAATCCGGCCACTTGCCCGCCGCTTCCTGGACCCGGTTTTCACCAAAGGCCATTTGCCCTGCTTTCAGGACCGGCAAGATATCTTCCGGACCAAAAGTCTTGCTGACCGCAATCAGCGTGATGTCAGCGGCATTGCGCCCCGCAGATCGGGCAGCCGTCTCGATTCGCCTGCGAACCTCCTGCAAAGCCCTGTGATGCGGTAAATTCATGATTTGCTTATGGCCAAGCTTGCAGGGCATTTCAAGGACTGGTAGTCCCTTGCCCTGTTGCCCCATGATTGAAGTTTGTTAGGGACCAAGCACTGTGACATCTGAAAGATATAATTCCCGCGAGGCCGAACCCCGTTGGCAGAAATTTTGGTCCGAGAAAAATTGTTTCGAGGCAAAGGAGGACGTTTCAAGGCCCAAGTATTACGTTCTGGAAATGTTTCCCTATCCCTCCGGGCGTATTCACATGGGCCATGTGCGCAATTACACGATGGGTGACGTCATTGCGCGGTTCAAGCGGGCCTGCGGTTTCAACGTGCTTCACCCTATGGGCTGGGACGCTTTCGGCATGCCCGCTGAAAACGCGGCAATCGAGCGCGGCGTGCATCCGAAATCCTGGACTTATGAAAATATTGCGGCCATGCGCGGCCAGCTTAAGTCGATGGGCCTGTCGCTGGATTGGAGCCGCGAAATTGCCACCTGCGATCCCTCCTACTACCGCCACGAACAGGCCATGTTCATTGACTTTATGCAGGCTGGTTTGGTGGAACGCAAAGTCTCTCTCGTCAATTGGGACCCCGTAGACCAGACCGTACTGGCCAACGAGCAGGTAATTGACGGACGCGGCTGGCGCTCGGGTGCCGTGGTTGAAAAACGCGAACTCGCCCAATGGTTTTTGAAAATAACAGATTTCTCCGAAGAGCTTTTGCAGGCCTTGGACAGGCTCGAAAAATGGCCGGAGAAAGTGCGCCTCATGCAGCGCAACTGGATTGGCCGCTCCGAAGGCATGCGCTTCTCATTTGTTCTTGAGGACGAAAAGGGCAAAGAGCTGCCTGAAAAGTTGACGGTCTATACAACGCGTCACGACACGATTTTTGGCGCCAGCTTTTGTGCAATTTCTGTCGACCATGAACTTGCCAAGCATTACGCGGTCAAAGACAAGGGACTGGCTGAATTTCGCCGCGAAGTCTCCGCCCTTGGAACCAGCGAAGAATCCATCGAACGCGCCGAGAAGAAGGGCTACCCGCTTGGCATCTATGCCCGCCATCCCTTTCTGCCCAAAACGAGACTGCCAGTCTATGCCGCAAACTTTGTTCTCATGGGCTATGGCGAAGGCGCAATTTTTGGCTGCCCTGCCCATGATCAAAGGGACTTGGACTTCGCGCGAAAGTATGGCCTGCCGGTCATACCCGTCGTAGCGCCAAGAAATACCAACGCAGCGTCATTTGAAATCGGCAACGAGGCTTATCTCGACAAGGATGGCACCGATTCTCAACTCATCAATTCCGAGTTCTTGAACGGCCTGCCGGTTCTTGAAGCAAAAGAAGAGGTAGCCAAACGCTTTGAGGCCGCAGGAATTGGCGAAAGAAAAGTAAATTTCCGCCTGCGCGATTGGGGCGTTTCGAGGCAAAGATACTGGGGCTGCCCGGTCCCTGTCATTCATTGCCCGGCCTGCAAAATTGTTCCTGTGCCTAAAGCAGATTTGCCCGTGACCCTGCCGGAAGATGTGACATTCGACAGACCGGGAAACCCGCTGGCCCATCATCCCACGTGGAAACATGTGAAGTGCCCGAAATGTGGAGCAAATGCCACGCGCGAAACCGACACATTCGATACGTTTATCGATTCATCCTGGTATTACGCCCGCTTCTGCTCACCAAAAGCAGACGTACCGGTTGCGGCCGACGCAGCCCGCTATTGGATGCCGGTGGACCAGTACATTGGCGGCGTCGAGCACGCCATCCTGCACCTTCTCTATTCACGCTTTTTTGCCCGTGCCATGGGCAAGACCCATCACCTCAACTGGGACGAACCCTTCGCCAGCCTGTTTACCCAGGGCATGGTTGTCCATGAAACTTTCAAAGCCGAAAGCGGAGAATGGGTATTTCCCGCTGATGCCACCTTGCGCGATGGAAAATGGTTCCATGCCAAGACGGGGGAGGCTTTGACCATTGGCGGCATTGAGAAGATGTCGAAATCCAAGCGTAATGTGGTTGATCCCGAATCAATCATAGAAAGTTATGGAGCCGACACGGCGCGCTGGTTCATGTTGTCTGATTCGCCGCCCGAGCGCGATATTGAATGGACCGAAGCTGGCGCAGAGGGGGCCTGGAAATTCACTCAAAGACTTTGGCGCATTCTGGGAGACGCAAGCACTCGCGATGCAACCGTCTTCACCGGCGAATTTGGCCCGGCAGCATTGGATCTGCGCCGCATCGCCCATCGAACTCTTGCTGCCGTGACCGATGACCTATCCTCGCTCCGTTTCAATCGGGCAATTGCGCGTATTTACGAACTTTCAAATGCCTTGAGCACAACCTTGGCAATTGCCAGTCCAACTCCGGATTTGGGCCATGCAATTCGTGAAGCCAGCAATTTTCTGGTTCTGATGTTTGCGCCCATGATGCCGCATTTGGCCGAGGAGTGTTGGAAGCTGTTGGGACATAGGCAGCCCGTTGTGGAAACGCCTTGGCCCACGCCTATTTCTGCTCTGATTGTGGATGATGAAGTAACAATTGCCGTTCAGGTCAATGGCAAGCGGCGCGATGAAATCAGGTTGCGGAAGGGACTAGGGAAAGATCTTGTCGAGGCGGCCGTCATGAAACTCGAAGGTGTGAAGCGCGCCCTTGACGGGAAGCCCGTGGTAAAGTTCATTGTCGTTCCTGACCGTATTGTGAATATTGTAATAAGCGGATAAGAGATTGCGGGTGAAAAACGTCATCTATTTCCTTGTCGTTTTGCTCAGTCTCACTGGCTGTGGCTATAAACCGCTTTATTCGTCAGGCAGCGATGGCCGCGGCGTTGTTGCTTCGCTATCCTCAATAGCAATCCTGGAGCCTGATAGCAGGGCGGGCCAGCTTGTGAGAAACAGTCTGCTTTCGTCCATGCGGCCCGCCGGCACCGCCCAGGAAAACCTCTATAAGCTTGTCCTGAAATCTCAGGTGGCAAAGTCATCGCTGGTTGATGAGACTCTTCCTGGCATTAAGCGCGTAAGAATGCGTTTAACGGTATCATATCAGTTGCTTGAGGCAGGCTCCGGTTCCGAAGTAAATTCAGGAAAAACATTTTCCGCCGTGTCCTATGATGTTATTCGCGAACCCATTGCCGACTTGCAGGCCGAATCAAATGCCATGGACCGGGCTGCCCGAGAAGTTGCCGCGGATATTCATACGCGCCTTGCAGCCTATATGGCGGGTCGCGGAAGCTAATAAACCCGCCAAAAAAGGTCGATAAGATGGCGATCATGAAGGCGGCGGAACTGATCAGTCACCTTTCAAATCCAAAGAAAGCTCCAGGCGCCGTTCTGATTCATGGTGCTGACCGCAGTGCTGTCTATGAAGTTTGTCAGCGTGTCGTAAAGAAAATAACAGTTTCAAGTGATGAAACACTGAATGTGTCCCGCTTGACGGAAGCCCAAGTCGTCAGTTCGCCGGGGCGCCTTTTCGAGGAGTTTTCATCCATATCTATGTTTGGAGGAAATCGCGTCATTTGGATATCGGGTGCCGGAGATGCTCTGACGAAACTAATTGAGCCCATCCTCTCCAGTGAAGCCCCTGGGAATCTGATTTTGATTGATACCGAGGCTTTATCAAAAAACTCACGCCTGCGTAAATTATTTGAAGCGAATTCGCGTGCCGCCAGTGTGGCGCTTTATGAGGAATCGCCGCATGAATTGCGGCTCCGGCTTGAACGCCTGATCAAGGCATCTGGATTGGAAATCGAAGAAGAAGCCATGCAGCGGCTTTTGGAATTTATGTCCTTTGAGCGTGCCGTTGCCGACAGTGAAACGCTTAAGCTCATCACCTATTGCCATGGACAGGGCACAATAACTGTTGAAGATGTTCAGGCGATCTGCGGCGATACCTCCGACGCTTCAATGGATGATTTGGTGGATGCGGTTTTTGAAGGCAACTTGGATGACGTGGACCGTTACGTGATGTCGGTTGGTGCTTCTGCGAGCGCAGGTCGCGGAACTCTCAGCATGGTGTTGCAGCACATTGTAAAGCTTCAGGGAATGGCAACGCAAATCATCCAGGGCTCGTCCATTGACAGCGTGGTACATGCACCCCGCTTTGGAATCTTTTTCAAACGGCGCGCTTCCCTATCCCTGCAGCTAAGGATGTGGGATATCGACTCGCTCTTGAATGCCGAAGAAAAAATTTGCGCCGCAGTTTTGCTGACACGTCAACATCCCGATCTTGATGGCGCGATTATAAGTCGCACCCTTCTGGGATTAAGCCGTAGCGCACGGCTCAGGGATGCAAGAAATAACTGATTAGTTATTTTTTGCGTGTGAGCCTATGCGTAATGCCGTCAAGCTGGTCAAGCGTCTTGTATTTGATCAGGAGTGTTCCGCCTTCCCGTCCCTGCGTTTTGATTTCAACCCGAAGGCCTATGGTCTCTGATATTTGTTTTTCCAGGGCACGGATGTCGGCATTCTTTTCCGCCTTAGCCTTGCGGGAAGAAGTCGCAGAGTTGCTTCGCGTAAGCGTCTCCGCCTCGCGGACCGAAAGGCCAAGGCTGATAATCTTGTTCGCAAGGTCGGCAGGCGAATCAGTGGCAACCAGCGTTCTGGCATGACCCGCAGTCAGTTTTCCCTCTTCTATATAGGCGCGGACCGAATCCGGCAGCGTGAGCAGACGTAAGGTATTGGCAATGTGGCTGCGGCTTTTCCCAACCGAGTCAGCAAGTTGCTGCTGTGTATAAGAGAATTGCTCGAGCAGTTGCCCATAAGCCCGCGCTTCTTCGAGAGGATTCAAATCAGAGCGCTGGATATTTTCAATGAGCGCTATTTCAAGCGTTTCACCGTCGCTGAGTTCACGGATGAGAACTGGCAATTCATGAAGGCCCGCCCGTTGTGACGCCCTCCAGCGGCGCTCACCGGCAACGATTTCATATTCGCCATCCGAACGTTGGCGAACCACAATCGGTTGCAGCAATCCCTTTTCACGAATGGATTTTGAAAGATCCTCGAGTTCCTCCTCGCCGAATTGCTTGCGTGGATTATTTGGATTGGAATGGAGCAACTCTATAGGAAGATGGCGCAGGCCTCGGAATTCTTCCGGAGAGGCCGCTTCGATGACATCATCGCCGATAAGTGCGGCAAGGCCTCGACCCAACCTGCGTTTTTGTGCCTGCATCATCGTTTTTTGCCCCTAAATACTGGATGGACTACAGTGGTCCATAAAATCCCGATTGTTCCGGAAGTGAATCGGTCAAGCCGCCCGAAGTTCACGCTCGCGGCGAATGACTTCCGATGCAAGTTTAATGTAGGCCTGGGATCCCGAACAGATGTTATCGTAAAGTAGGACTGGCTTGCCATAGGAAGGGGCCTCGGAAACTCTGACGTTGCGCGGTATGACTGTTTGGTAAACCTTGTCGCCAAGCACACTGCGAACGTCCTGTGCAACCTGGTCGGAAAGGCTGTTTCGCCGATCAAACATGGTAAGAACAACACCCTGAATGGTTAATTTTGGGTTAAGAGTTGTCCTGACCCGCTCCACTGTTTTCAAAAGCTGGCTGAGCCCTTCCAGGGCGAAAAATTCACATTGCAGGGGTACCAGTATGGCGTCTGCCGCCGAAAGTGAGTTGATGGTCAAAAGATTGAGGGAGGGAGGGCAATCAACCAGGATGTAGCTGTAACTGCGAGCCTTGTTTTGCTGCCGCGAGAGGCGCCCGATGGCATCGGCCAGCCGGTAGGCCTTGCGGTCAAAATCGGCCAATTCAAGTTCCGCGCCCAAAAGGTCAATGGTTGAAGGAACACAGTGCAGCCTTGGAATTCCTGAATCGACGATAACCTGGTCCAGTTCCGCCTCTCCAATGAGCACATGGTAGGAGGATTTTTGTTTGGGTCCGCGTACGATCCCTAGCCCGGTACTGGCATTGCCCTGGGGGTCGAGATCAACGATAAGGACGGTCTCCCCAACTGCGGCAAGGGCCGTTCCCAGATTGATCGCCGTCGTCGTTTTACCTACCCCGCCCTTTTGATTGGCAATTGCAAGGATGCGGGGGCTGAAGGACTGAGTCTGCTTAAACACGGGCAATCTCCTTTACCTCAAGAATGATACCGTCCGAATCGGTCATACTTGCATGCCTATTGATTGCACCCATTTTCCAGAATTTGGTAGCCTCGATCATTTCCCTGTCCACACCTTGTCCCTTGTGAAACAGACCAATGGCCCCCCGCTTCAGCAAGGGCTCGGCCCAGAAGAGCAACTTCTCAAGGGGTGCCAGCGCCCTGGCTGTCACATACTGCGGTATTTTTTCCGGCAAATGATCCTCAAGAGTTTCCAGCCGAATTTGGCGAACACTCGCGTTGGCCTTTGTCTGCCGGATGGCCTCCCGTAAAAAAGCAACTTTCTTACCGTTGCTCTCATATAATTCCGCGCGGAGATTGCCCCCCAATGCCAAGACTAGACCGGGTATCCCAGCCCCCGACCCTAGGTCGGCGATTGCTTCTGCTTTGCGCATGAGAGGTAGGAGCTGCAGGGAATCCAGAACATGGCGCCGCCAGATATCCTCGATTGTCGACGGCCCAATCAGATTAATTTTCGTTTGCCACGTGAGAAGCAGCTCGACATAGCTTTCAATTTTGATGAGTGATTCACGTGAAACATTCAACCGCGCCAACACGTCATCAGCAATATACTGAACCATTCATCAGGCGCTCTTGCGCTGATTTTGACGCTTGATGTGGCCCAACAAACAAGAAAGGGCCGCAGGAGTCATGCCCTCAATGCGCGAAGCCTGACCCAAAGTACTGGGCTTCACCCGCATAAGCTTTTGCCGGATTTCGATCGAGAGACTAGGTAGTCCCATATAGTCAGTATCAAGAGGCAGACTGACTTGATCTTCCCGGCGCAGTGCGATGATGTCTGCTGATTGCCGTGCGCTATATCCCGCGTAAAGTGAATCCGCAAACAATCCTTCCTTCGCAAAATCGGGTAAGGCCGCAACCTCGGGCCAAATCTCACACACGCGTTCAAGCCCTACTTCCGGCATGGCCATGAGATCGAGAGCTGAGCGCCTTTGACCATCCTGATTGACCTTCAATCCGAGCTTGGCTGCCGTTGCCGAAGTCATACCCAGCTGCTCTGACAACCTGCGCGCGTCATTCAAGATGGTCATTCGCTCCGCAAAATGCTTCTGGCGATTCGAGCCGACAAGGCCCAAGGAAATACCCTTTGGTGTCAGTCTCTGATCGGCATTGTCGGCGCGAAGTGACAACCGGTACTCAGCCCGCGAGGTAAACATGCGGTAGGGCTCGGTCACGCCACGAAGGACCAGATCGTCAACCATCACTCCGAGATAGCCCTCAGCGCGGTCAAAACTGACCTCCTTCTGGCCACCCGCTTTTCGCGCCGCATTCAAGCCAGCGACGAGTCCTTGGGCTGCCGCTTCCTCATAACCGGTCGTACCATTAATCTGGCCCGCCAAAGACAGACCGGGCAGGACCTTGACCTCCAGCCCGCTCGTCAATTCACGGGGGTCCACATAGTCATACTCAATGGCATACCCTGGCCGCAGGATTGATACATTTTCCAACCCGGGAATAGTCCGGATAAACTGCTCCTGAACATCCTCCGGCAATGAGGTTGAAATGCCATTGGGGTAAATCGTGTCATCATCCAGTCCTTCCGGTTCAAGAAATATCTGGTGGGATGACTTGTCCTTAAAGCGGTGAATCTTGTCCTCAATGGAGGGGCAATAGCGCGGCCCCGTTCCCTTGATCTGCCCTGAGTAAAGCGGTGAGCGATAAATATTACTGGCAATCAAGTCATGGGTTCGAGCAGTAGTCTGAGTGATGAAGCAGGAGACCTGCGGCGTTGTGATTGATTCAGTCAGAGTGGAAAACGGCGTTGGAATCTCATCGCCCTTTTGCTCATCAAGCGCGCTCCAGTTTATCGTTCGGCCATCGAGTCTTGCAGGCGTTCCGGTTTTCAAACGACCCAACTGCAGGCCTGCCGACCGCAACTGTTGTGAAATACCAAATGCCGGTGGCTCACCCACACGGCCGGCCGGAATTTTTTTCTCCCCGATATGGATGAGGCCCGCAAGAAATGTCCCTGTGGTGAGAACAACAGAGCTAGCAAGTAGTTCTTCGCCAGCCTCTGTCGTGATCCCGACAACCCGGCCCTGATCAATCACAAAACCGCAGACGACCGCTTCAACAACACTCAGATTATCCTGGTTGCGGATTTCCTCTTGCATGCCAGCCCGGTAAAGCTTGC
Source organism: Hyphomicrobiales bacterium (assembly GCA_023266715.1). Classification (GTDB taxonomy): domain Bacteria; phylum Pseudomonadota; class Alphaproteobacteria; order Rhizobiales; family Aestuariivirgaceae; genus Aestuariivirga. The sequence continues at coordinate 29,924 of JAHFPK010000002.1, forward strand.
GATCCGACTGGGCCCGAGGCCCCCGCACCGCAGGCCCCTTGGAACGGTTGAGCAAGCGGAATTGAATTCCGGCACGGTCAGCAACCCGGCCCATCAGGCCATCAAGTGCATCGATCTCGCGCACCAGATGCCCTTTGCCCAAACCGCCGATAGCAGGATTGCACGACATCTCGCCAATGGTCGAAAACTTGTGGGTGACGAGGACTGTCTTTGCGCCAAGGCGCGCAGATGCAGCAGCGGCTTCAACACCCGCATGGCCGCCGCCAATGACGATGACATCATACCTGCTGTTCATGACGGTTCTCTAGTCCATGCAAGTCAATTGGTCAAAGCCGAAACAAGTTTCACGTGAAACAGACTATTTGCCGATGCAGAATTCGCTGAAAATCTTTCCCAGCAAATCCTCAACATCGACCCGTCCGGTTACGCGTGCGATGCTGAAACAGGCCTTGCGTAAGCATTCTGCAGCAAGTTCAATTTGGTCCGCCCCATACAAAAGTGAATCGTTGAGGAACCGAATCGATTCCTCAACGGCATCTTTGTGCCGTGTACGGATGACAGAAGCTTGTTCCATGCCACCAAAGCGTTCCTTCACCAGCTTTTCAAGTTCACTAATGAGGTCTGCAACACCTTCCCCGGTTTTTGCAGATATTCTTAGATCTGTTCCCTGAGCCGGGACATCCCCCAATAGGTCCGACTTGTTCAAAATCCTGAGTGTCGGTAGTGCCGGGTTTTCTATTTCTTCCCTTACATCTACCGATGACACCCAGACCATGATATCACCCGCAACTGCCTCAGACCTTGCGCGTTGCATGCCGATATTTTCGATCTCATCACCTGACTCTGGCCTGAGTCCCGCAGTATCGGTCAAAATGACGGGAACACCGCCAAGGACAATCGAAACCTCAATGACATCCCTGGTAGTGCCTGGATGGGATGAGACAATGGCGGCCTCACGGGCAGCAACCAGATTCAATAAAGTCGATTTGCCGACATTCGGCGCGCCGGCAAAAACAACCTTGACACCTGATCGAAGTGCGCCCGCGCGATCTGCCTCCGCCGCAGCCCTTTTAAGACGCGCGACCAAGTCCAGAGTTTGGGGCTTCACATCAAGAAGGGCGGCAGTGGCAACGCCATCCTCCTCGACAAAATCAATCGCTGCCTCTAGGCGCGCAAGTATGGCTATCAATTCCGTTCGCCAAACCTCATACTGAGAACTGGCACGACCGAGCATGTGGTGCATGGCCATACGCCTCTGGGTCTCAGTGCGGGCATGAAGCAGATCGGCAAGCCCTTCGGCCTCAACCAGATCCATCCGATCATTAACGAATGCCCGCCGTGTGAATTCCCCAGGCTCTGCCAGTCTCACGCCAGCGACCGAACGAAACACATCGAACATCACGTCAATGACAGCCATACTGCCATGGACATGAAATTCTGCCACGTCCTCACCGGTAGCGCTCGATGGACCGGGCATCCACAAGACCAGTGCCTGGTCAATGACCTCTCCTGAACCGGGAATGTGCAGTTGCCGCACACTGGCCAAGCGCGGTAAAGGTAAAGGACCTGCAAGTGAAGCAAGAACACTTCCGGCCTTACCCCCGGACACGCGGATTACGGCAATTCCGGCCATACCGGAGCCACTTGAAACCGCAAAAATTGTGTCAGAACTATTCATTTCGGATTCGAATCGATACCAATAACCTTAAATAATGACCCCCGGGACGGCCAATGTCTAAGAACCTGCTCGACCAAGAGACCAGCCCCTATCTTCTCCAACACAAGGATAATCCCGTCCATTGGCAGGGCTGGTCAGAAAAGACACTTCAGCAGGCCCAAGATAGCAACAAGCCCATTCTTCTTTCAATTGGCTATGCCGCCTGTCACTGGTGCCATGTCATGGCCCACGAGAGTTTTGAAGACCCGGTGACTGCCGACCTTATGAACCAGAACTTCATCAACATCAAAGTCGATCGAGAAGAGCGGCCCGATTTAGACCGCATCTACATGGCGGCCCTCCACAGCCTCGGGGAACAGGGAGGATGGCCCCTCACCATGTTCCTGACGCCTGATGCTCTTCCTTTCTGGGGTGGCACTTATTTCCCGCCTGAGACGAGATTTGGAAGACCCGGCTTCCGCCATGTCCTGACCGAAATCTCACGCATCTGGAACCAGGAAAGAAATAAAATCACCCAAAACGCCGAAGCTATATCGAGTGCTCTACAGCGATCCAGATATATCACCAGCACGGATCAACTTGCTAGCAATGACATTAATCGGGCCGCTGATGTCATCATCAACGCCACTGACGCGCAATATGGCGGTCTGAAAGGCGCTCCCAAATTTCCGCAAGGCTCCATCTTCACTTTTCTCTGGGAAGTCTATCTGCGCACCCAGAATGAAAGAGCCCGAGATGCCGTCCTCACAACTCTCATGCAGATCAGCAATGGCGGGATCTATGACCATCTCGCCGGTGGCATCGCGCGCTATTCCACCGACCACAAATGGCTGGCGCCCCACTTCGAAAAAATGCTGTACGACAATGCCCAGTATGTAAGCCTGCTCACGCGTGCCTGGCTCAAGACCGAAAATCCGCTGTATTTTTCACGCATTGAGCAGACCGTTGAATTTGTCCTCCGCGAGATGACCGGCAGCACTGGCTGCTTTACCTCCAGCTACGACGCCGATTCAGAAGGCGAAGAGGGAAAATACTATGTTTGGAGCCAGGCCGAGATACAACTGCTATTGGAGCCCCACGAGTTCGAAATATTCCAAGCGGCCTATGACGTTACGGCTTCAGGCAATTGGGAAGGCAACATTATTCTTAATCGAACCCACGACAAAACACCTGCCACGCCCGAGAACGAAAAAATCCTTGCGGGCGCCCGCGCAAAATTATGGGCGGCGCGCAACAGGCGTATACCACCTCAACATGACGATAAGATCCTTGCTGATTGGAACGGTCTCTTTATTACGGCTCTTGCGGAAGCGTCCCTGATATTCGATCACAAGACGTGGGCCAGCGCAGCGATAAAAGCCTTTTCTGAATGTCTCAATCTGTTCTGGAAAGACGGCAGGCTCCTTCACAGCCACCGCGCCAACAGCACGCGGCATCAGGGAACCACCGATGACTATGCAAATCTCATTACCGCAGCACTTGCCCTCCATAACCTGACCGGCGATCCGCTCTATATAGTCAAGGCGCAAGAGCTCACTGCAGCGCTTGAAGAAAGCCACTGGGACAACATTGCTGGCGGCTTCTATCACGCGTCGCAAAAGCACACGAAACTGCCCATCAAAAGTCGCACCATTGAAGACGATGCGACGCCCAACGCAAATTCTGTGATGATCAAGAATTACAACGATCTCTATCATCTCACCGGGGGCAACAACTTCCACACCAAAGCCGTGAAGATAGCTGAAGCATTCACATCAGCAGCAAAATCAAACCCCTTCGCAGCACCCGGTTTGCTCAAAAATACTCTCTTGCTGCAGGATACGATCCAGCTCGTTCTCACCAACGATTCAAATTCCGCAAAGAACGAAATGTTGTTGTTAGCGCTAAAACACACGGGGCTTGATGCAACGATTCACATAACTGGGACAAATTCAGACTTGCCAGCAAATCATCCAGCGCATGGAAAAACAGTGAGCAGCGACAAACCGACACTCTATATCTGCCGGGGCATGACCTGTGCAAACCCCGCCATAAACACAGTTGAAACACTGTCAGCCCTGCGTTTATTGGGAATTATGGGCTAGGCTCAGGCGTTCATGGAATCGAAGAAATCGCTGTTGGATTTTGTCTGGCGCAATTTATCTAAGAGGAACTCAATTGCATCAATCGTTCCCATCGGATTGAGAATGCGCCGCAAGACGTAAGTTTTCTTGAGAAGATCGGCCTTGACCAGCAACTCTTCCTTGCGTGTGCCTGAACGCAAAATATCAATCGCTGGAAACACCCGCTTATCCGCCACCTTGCGGTCCAGAATGATTTCCGAGTTGCCGGTTCCCTTGAACTCTTCGAAAATGACTTCGTCCATGCGGCTGCCCGTATCAATCAGGGCGGTTGCAATAATTGTGAGCGATCCGCCTTCCTCAATATTGCGCGCCGCGCCAAAGAACCGCTTGGGTCGCTGCAAGGCATTGGCATCTACACCACCTGTGAGAACCTTGCCCGAAGAGGGAACAACCGTATTGTAAGCCCGGCCCAAACGTGTAATCGAATCCAGCAATATGATCACATCACGGCCGTGTTCCACCAGGCGCTTGGCTTTCTCAATGACCATTTCAGCAACCTGAACATGGCGTGTTGCCGGCTCATCAAAAGTTGAGCTGACAACCTCACCCTTGACCGAGCGCTGCATGTCGGTGACTTCTTCCGGCCGCTCATCGATCAAAAGCACGATCAAAAAACACTCGGGATGATTTGTCGCAATAGCATGGGCAATATTTTGCAGAAGAACCGTCTTGCCCGTGCGCGGAGGGGCCACAATCAGGCCACGCTGGCCTTTTCCCAAGGGCGATACGATATCAATCACCCGGGCGGAATAATCTTTCCGCGTTGGATCGGCAATTTCCATCTCCAGGCGCTGATCGGGATAAAGCGGCGTCAGATTGTCAAAATGAACCTTGTGCCGGGTCTTCTCCGGGTCCTCAAAATTTATCGTGTTCACTTTCACCAAGGCGAAATAGCGCTCGCCATCCTTCGGACTGCGAATTTGTCCTTCAACCGTATCCCCGGTTCGCAAGGTGAATTTTCTGATCTGGCTCGGGCTCACATAGATATCATCGGGTCCGGCCAGATAATTTGCGTCGGATGATCGCAAGAAGCCGAATCCGTCCTGCAGAACTTCTACAACGCCTTCACCGATAATTTCGATATCACGCAGGGCGAGATTCTTCAGAATTGCAAACATCAACTCCTGTTTGCGAAGCGCACTGGCATTTTCGACTTCGAACTCCTCGGCCAGGGTGACGAGCTCAGCCGGCGTCTTCCGCTTAAGGTCCTTAAGCTTGATGTCTTTCAATTCAGCGATGTTTGTCATGTTTTGAGATCAATACATTAGAGGTGAGAAATGACCCACGAAGTGCCAGGGCAGATCGGGAAATTGGAGGCGGGGAAAGCAAACGGGAATATGATCCCTTTGTTCGCGGTCTATATAACAAACTTCCGGGAACGAACCAACAGAAATTATTGGAACGGCTTAACCACGACAAATACAACAATAATGATCAATAGGAGCGTCGGAACCTCATTGATGACGCGAAAAAACCGGGCATTCCTAGTGCGCTGGTCCCTGGCAAACTGCCGGAGATAGACCTCTAACGCCCCATAATACAAAAGCAGCAGGAAAACCGCCGCCAACTTTCCCAAGACCCAAATCTGAAAAAGCTCAATTTGGCCCGCGATCAGAAGCAAAACACCCGACAACAGACTCATTACCATTGCGGGCCTCATAATGACCCCCGTCAGGCGCCGTTCCATCGTCTTGAACAACTCGCTGGCTTCGCTGCCCGGAGAAACATCACAATGATAAACAAACAACCGTGGCAGATAGAATAAACCCGCCATCCACGCAACAACCGAAACGATGTGAATGGCTTTAAGCCATAAAAACCACTCAACCATGGTTATTCACTTCATCAAAATCCCTGATTGTTTTGACAATGCTTGCCAGAACGTGCGGATCGGTTTGTGGCTTAATTCCATGACCCAGGTTGAAAATATGACGGTTTCTGGAGATAGAGCTCACAAGATCCAGCGTATGCTTGCGCACTACATCATTATCGCAAAGCAATAACAATGGATCCAGATTTCCTTGTATGACCGCATCGGCAGGCAAAATCGACTGTAAAAATTTCAGTGAACATTCCGCCTCAACACCAATGGCCTGGCATTGGGTTTTTGAGTAGACCTCGCCATGGCGATACCCCGCCCCCTTGGTAAAAACAATAATTGGAATATCAGGAAATTTGACTTTCACGCCGGTGACAATAGCATGAATTGGTTCAATGCAATATTCGGTCAGTAATTCTCCGGGCAACTCACCAGCCCAGGAATCAAATATCTGTACGACATCGGCGCCAGCTTCAATTTGAACACACAGATATTCAATTGAATTTTCAACTAGGCGGGAAACCAGCTCCTTGAACCAATCTTCCTTCTGATAGGCAATTTTTCTCGCAAGTTCCCGCTCGGAGCTTCCGCCCTCAACCATGTAACTTGCAACCGTCCAGGGAGCGCCGCAAAAACCAATCAATGAAATTTTAGGACCCAAATCATGCCGCACCCGGTTCACTGATGCTGCAACCGATTCAAACTGCATGGATTTATGTCCAGATTTCAGCCGCAGCAAATCAGCGCTGCTTCTCACTGTCTCTAATTTGGGTCCCTCACCTTCAATGAATGTGAGACCATTGCCCATCGCATGCGGAACAACCAAAATATCTGCAAATATGATTGCCGCGTCGATATCATAACGCCGCAATGGCTGCAGGGTAACTTCAGCAGAAAGAAAAGAAGAATAACATAATTCCAAAAACGATCCTGCTTGCTCCCTGACCTTACGATACTCAGGCAAGTAACGGCCCGCCTGTCGCATAAACCAAATCGGCCTTCTCACAGACTTACGACCCGTCAATACGTCTATTAACGGCTGATTGTTTGGTGCGGCCATTCTTCTCAAAGATACTTTCTATAAATTGAATATGATGTTGTAGGCCCCAGAGCGGGATTAAAAAATAATCAATCCCCTATAATAAACGACATGGCGTTGAAAAATAATTTCTTGTTGTTAAATATATCATCAAAATTAACTGAACAAATTCAATATATTAACCAAAGAAACCGAATACAGATTGATGTTATCCACTCTTATCCACAGCAAAAACTTATCCCCATAATCGGGAAGGTGTGTATTCTCCAAATTGCCCTGTTAATAACATTCTCACAAAATTAACCAAATATTAACCGTTTAAATTTGCGAAAAATTATCCACAATTCACCTGTTAAAACTCCACATCTTCCGACGAGTTACTTAATTGGACATCATGCTAGCTTCAACCAGCAAAATCCGCCGCAACATTCTGGACAATGCTGGAATAAAATTCACCGCGATTGATCCGGAGCTTGATGAGACAAAAGCAAAAAATTCAATGGCGGAATTTTCTGCGCAAGAAATTGCCATGCAACTGGCCAAGCTGAAATCGTCAAAGATATCCAATCAATACTCCAAAGCACTTGTCATCGGCGCAGATCAGGTACTTGGATTCAAAAATCAGATCTTCAATAAGCCGGCCTCGCGAGCCGAAGCCGAAAATCAATTGCTGAAGTTACGGAATGCCACACATATTCTATATTCTGCACTTTCCTGTGCTATTGCGGGTGTCGAAGTTTGGAGCCACTGCTCCGAAGCTCGATTGACCATGCGAAATTTTACTCCGGAATTTTTGTCGTCATACTTGGATAGTGGCTCCAAAGGCTATTTGTCCTCGGTCGGCGGCTATAAATTGGAAGAGACGGGCATTCAGTTATTTGACAAAATTGAAGGCGACTATTTTGCTATTCTGGGCCTGCCTATATTGCCGCTTCTTGACTTTCTGAGACGGCAAGAATTTATCCTATCATGAAGAAAGCATGCGTCATTGGTTGGCCAATTGAGCATTCGCGCTCACCTCTCATACATAACTATTGGCTGAGAAAATATAACATCGACGGGTCCTATGAAAAAACACCGGTTGAACCCCAAAGCATTGAGACTTTCATTCGAACTCTGGCCGCGTCAGAATTCATTGGCTGCAACGTAACTATTCCGCACAAGGAAGCTGTATTTAACGCAGTTGATATAGTGGATGAGATCGCCGGCCGACTGGGCGCCGTAAATACGGTATTCCTCAAGAATAACAAGGTCTGTGGGACCAACACGGATGGTGAAGGATTTATCGCCTCCCTGCATCAAGCCTATCCCGCTTTCGGCTTGGGAAATAAAACTGCGATAATTGTCGGGGCAGGAGGAGCGGCAAAAGCGATTATCGGCGCGCTCCTGGATGAAGGAATGGGAAAAGTTGGAATCATCAATCGCACACGCGAACGAATTCATAGTCTTCAAAGGCAGTTTGGTTCCCGCGTCTTCAAAATTGATATGGCTGCTGCAAGCAATGAATTGAAAACCTGTGGGCTTCTCGTTAACGCAACCTCCCAGGGCATGGAGGGTCAGCTTCCGCTTAAACTGGACATTCAAAATTTGAATCCGAACGCACTTGTTGCTGATCTTGTTTATGCACCCCTTGAAACTGTATTTATGGAAAGAGCCAAAAATCAGGGAAATCCTACTTTGGGCGGTTTGGGAATGCTGCTTCATCAAGCCGTGCGGGGGTTCGAGCTCTGGTTTGGCGTGAAACCTGAAGTTACGGCGGAACTCCATGCGCTGGTAGCCGCCGACATACAAAAAGCGCGCAAACCATGATTACCGTCGGTCTTACTGGCTCCATTGCCACGGGGAAAAGTGAAGCCGCCAAATTATTCTCGACTGCCGGCATCCCGGTATTTGATTCAGACGCGGAGGTGCACGAGCTGTATGCCGCGAAGGCAACCATTGATGCAATTGGCAAATTGTTTCCAGATGTGGTTGTTGACGGAAAAATTGATCGTCAGCGATTAGGACAACAAGTTCTCACGTCTCCGGAAGAAGTGAAGAAACTGGAAGCCCTTATCCATCCCCTTGTAAAAAAGAGCAAGGAGAGATTTATCTCCCATTGGCAAAAGCAAAACTGTCCTCTGGTGGTCCTCGATATTCCGCTTCTCTATGAAACCGGCGCAGACCACGAACTGGACTATGTCATTGTCGTTTCCGCCAATGAAGATGTTTTGAAAAAAAGAGCCATGGCCCGGCCGGGAATGACCCAGGACAAACTCGCCCGCATTTTGGCACGGCAAATGCCTGATTCAGAAAAGCGCAGCCGTGCTGATTTTATTATTGAAAATTCCGGCAGCATGGAGCAATTGCGAAGCCAGGTCGTTGCACTGAGCAAGAGACTTGCAGAATTAGCCGGGAAACACAGGCCATGAGAGAAATTGTACTGGATACGGAAACAACCGGGCTGGATCCCCTGCAAGGCCATCGCATTGTGGAAATTGGAGCCATTGAATTGCTTAACCACATTCCAACCGGCAACACCTATCACAGCTTTATCAACCCGCTACGCGATGTGCCCCGCGAAGCCGAGGCCGTTCATGGACTGAGCGGCGAGTTCCTAAAGGACAAGCCCACCTTCTCGCAAATCGCCGATGAATTCCTGGAATTCATTGGTGAGACAGTTTTGATCATTCACAATGCCAGCTTTGATGTTGGTTTTCTGAATGCCGAACTGGATTTCATCAAGCGGTCGCCCATACTCTATGAGCGCATAATTGACACGCTGACACTCGCCAAGAAGCGTCATCCCATGGGCCCCAACAGTCTCGATGCGCTCTGCAAGCGCTACGGAATTGACATCGTAAAGCGCACGAAACATGGCGCCCTGGTGGACTCGGAACTTCTGGCCAGCGTCTATCTCGAACTCATCGGTGGCCGCCAAATCGCCTTGATCCTGCCACAGACCGATAATATCCGTCAGTTGCAATCTGGCAATACCCCAGTACAGGCAAAGCGAAGCATCGCACTTCCTGAACGGATCACCCGTGAAGAAAAAGAGCGCCACGAGGCCTTGGTCAAAAGTCTGGGCGCTGCGGCGCTGTGGAAATCAACCTGAAGCTTGGGCCCGTGCCGCAGATTGTTGCTGCATGCGCTTTTGATACATGCCGGCAAAATCTATCGGGTCCAGCATCAGGGGAGGAAATCCGCCATTGCGTGTCGCATCTGCAAGGATCTGCCGTGCGAACGGAAACAGCATCCGCGGGCATTCAATGAGAACGGCCGCATGAAGCATATTGGCCGGAAAATTTTCCATCCGGAAAACCCCTGCGAACAAAAGCTCTGAGGCAAATATAACCTTGCCCTCCGATGTCGCCTTTGCGTCGAGATGCAGCTCCACCTCAAAATCCGTTGGCGCCAGGTTGCGGGCATTGACGTTGACCGCAATATTGATGTCGGGCTGGCTTTGCTGTGGTGCTAGGGCTTGAGGCGCATTCGGATTTTCAAAGCTCAGGTCTTTCAAATACTGGCCAAGAATGCGCATCGAAGGCTGGGTCCCGGGTTGTGGCGGCGGAACCTGCAGATTGACCGCTCCGCCAGCTTGGCCTTCGGAGATTTTTGGTCCGTTTTCTGCCGGGCGCTTGCCACCGCCGTTGGTCGCCTTTGCCGCAGGCTTGCGGGGAGCGGGTTTTGCTGCTTTTGCCATCTGGAATGCCTCTCATATGCCGAATATTCTAATCAAATCACAAGTTGCAGTGGCTAACATGAAGGGTGCGGAGCCGCAAGCTGGGTCTTTAATGATCCCTCGGGGAATTTATCTCCAGTTTTGGCGGTTCCTCGATTTCTATGGCCTCCGCATCAATGACGGCGCCGCGGCTGGAACTCCTGCTGTAAAAGGTAAAATCGCCCGAAATATGGGTCTCAAAAAACCCGGCCATGCGCCGGCGAACCCATGGCATCAGAAGGGCCAAGGCAATGAAATCGCTGACGATCCCCGGAATGATGAACAAAAGCCCGGCGATGGCCAAAAGCAGGCTTTGCGCAGTTCCCCCTGAAACCGATTTCTTGTCGCTGACAGGCGTGTTCAACATGCTGAAGATATTGGTGCCGCTTCGGCGGATAAGGGCGCTGCCGATCAAAATATCCAGAACAACAAGCGCCAAGACGAGCAAAACGCCCACACGGCCTCCAAGCCAGATGAGGGATGCAAGGTCCGCAAACAGCAGGCCTAAAACCATGATTGGAAAGTAACGACGCAACACCTGACTCCACTGGAAATGGTCCTTGGACCTGTCCCAAAGTCTCCTATATAGGACTCAACACAATACGAGTACAATGTGCTGCTATGAGTGTATGCTCCGAAGTGTGAGAGTTGCTTGATGAAAGAATTATTTGATCCCCTAAATCTGGCTCTGGCGGCGATTGCACTCATGGTGATCTGGCGTTTGCGTTCTGTGCTTGGCCAGCGGACGGGGCATGAGCGGCCGCCGATTGATCCCTACGCACCTCCCCGCCGGGCGAGCGGCAGCAGCTTGCCCGAACCCGGCAATGGAAAAATTCTGGATTTTCCTCTCGGCAAGGAGGAATCCGAGAAAAAAATTGGCCTCAGCCCCGAACCAGCCGCACCCATCTGGACCGGCTATGCGGAAGCAGCATCGCCTCTTGCTATGGGATTTGAAAAACTGGCTCAGGCTGATCCGTCGTTCTCGCCAAAGGTCTTTCTCGAAGGCGCAAAACTTGCCTATGAGATGATTGTCGAGGCTTTCGCCAAGGGCGATAAGCCGGCTCTTAAAGATCTCCTGTCGCGGGAAGTTTTCGATGGTTTCTCGAAGGCCATCGACGCTCGTAGCCAGACCGGAGAAAAACTAGATTTCCAATTCGTCGGATTCGAAAAAGTGGATTTCACCTCTGTAGCCCTGGTCGAAAAACGCGCCAGCATCGTAGTCGAATTTGCCAGCCAGTTGATTTCCGCAACCTTCGACAAGGCGGGCACCCTCATTGATGGCAATCCCAAGGAAGTGCGGGACATCACCGATATCTGGACCTTTGAAAGGGACGTGGCGCAAAAGGACCCGAACTGGCGCGTTGTGGCCACTGAAACACAAGCGTGATCGGACGCTTGTGTCTTGCCTGCTTTTTCGCCATTTCTTTTGCCATGACTGCCGAAACCAAACCAATTCTCACCGCCATATCATTTCAGCAGATTGAAGGTTGGAACGCCGACCACCATGCGGCAGCACTCGCGGCATTTCTTAGGTCCTGTGAGGAAATAGAGCAAACCGGCCATGGCTTTGAGCGCGATGTTCGCTTTGGTGGCAAACGGACGGATTGGTTGCAGGTTTGCGAAAAGGCTGCTCATGCAAAGTCGGCACGGCAATTTTTTGAGGAAGAATTTGCAGCGCTGAAGGTTGCTGACACGGTTCGCCCCGAAGGCCTGTTCACCGGCTACTACGAGCCGGAAGCGGAAGGCAGCCGAACACTAGGCAATGACTATGATGTTCCGATCTATCGCAAGCCCGATGACCTCGTGAGTTTCGATGCCGCAACTGAAAAGCAGATCAATTTCAAATACGGCCGCATGGCCCAGGGAAAACCTGCCGGATATTTTACCCGCCGTGAAATTGAAGGGGGCGCTTTGCATGGTAGGGGTCTTGAATTGGTCTGGCTCAAGAACCGGGTTGACGCGTTCTTCATTCATGTCCAGGGCTCGGGCCGCATTCGCTTTGAAGACGGCAGCACCATGCGGCTGGCCTATGGCGCGAAATCCGGCCAGCCCTATACAGGCATTGGCGGCCTTCTGGTTGAGCGCGGCGTGCTCACTCGCGATAACATGTCGATGCAGGCCCTGCGCGCCTGGATGAAAGACAATCCCAAGGCGGCGCGTGAACTCATGTGGGAAAACAGGTCATTCGTTTTCTTTCGCGAGGTGAAGGTTGCTGACCCCTCGCTCGGTGCTCCGGGCGCGCAGAAAGTTTCCTTGACGCCGCTCAGAAGCCTGGCCGTTGATCGCAGCCTGTGGATGTTTGGCACCCCCATATGGCTTGATGCACAAGTGCCCTCCGGCCCCGCCAATGAATTACAGCCTTTCCACCATCTCATGATTGCGCAGGATGCTGGCACCGCCATAAAGGGCGCTCTGCGCGGCGATGTCTATTGGGGCTGGGGTGATGAGGCCGCGCGCATTGCCGGCCACATGAAAAGCCCGGGTTCCATGATCGTTTTGTTGCCCAAGAAACTCGCCCTCAGGCTTTTGAACGGCAAATGAAAAAGAAATCTTTTGAAGTCCACGACCGCGGACTTTGGGATGAGGTCGCACGTAGGATAAGGCCCTTGGGAAAATCCGCCTTGAAGGCAAGCTCCTCATCGGTTTCCCTGCCGAAGCAACAGGCTCAATTCATGCCCCAGAAGGCTGTTGCGGCAAAACTGTCCTTGAGTAAGTCGCCGCCGCCGATCACCGGTTTCGACCGGCGCACCGAACAGAAGCTGACGCGCGGAAACGTGGAGATTGAATCGCGTATTGATTTGCATGGGCTTGGCCTCGAAGAGGCGCGCCTGCGCCTTCTCGATTTTATTTCCCACCGCCGCATGCAGGGCATTCGCCTGGTGCTGGTGATTACCGGCAAGGGCGCCTCGCCATTTTCCGGCCACACGCTCCATGGCAGGGATCATTTTTATGCCCCAGAGCGCGAAGGGCGCCTGCGCCGGCAATTGCCGGAATGGCTGCACGAGGCACAATTCCGCACCCATGTTTCAGGTTTCCAGCAGGCCCACCCCAGGCATGGCGGCGGCGGCGCTTTTTATGTGAAGCTGCGGCGGAAAAGGGAGAATTGACATGACCCCCTTTGGCGAGAAAATGCGGAAGCTGAGGGCCGACCGCGGCATTACGCTGAAACAAATGTCCGCGGCCATTGGCGTCTCCAGCGCCTATCTTTCCGCCCTCGAGCACGGCAAGCGCGGGCGGCCCGGCTGGCATTTGATCCAGCGCATCATCGCCTATTTCAATATCATCTGGGACGAGGCGGAAGAGGTGACGCGCCTGGCGCGCATTTCCCATCCCCGCATTACCATCGATACCTCCGGCCTCAATCCGCTTGCCACCGAACTTGCCAACCGGCTTGCCGACGATATTGGCAAACTGGAACCGCAGACCTTGAGCGAGTTGCTGCACGTATTGTCAGCCAAGAAGCAGGGTTTGAAGTAGGCCTGATCCACGCAGCGCGTCATTCCGGCTTTCGAGGCTGTGAATTAATAGCGGATTTGTTTGATTTGCGATTCACTGTCGAAGCTTGAATTGATTTGCGGGAGACAGTTGGATGACGATTGGAGATGCGCGCGTTATCCGGCCACGGCGCGATCAGATCGGCTGGGAGATGGTTGAGATAGATTCTCTTTTGCCGGCGGGGCACGCGGCGCGGCTGGTGTGGACGTTTGTCACGCAGATGGCTCTGGATCGGTTTTATGCGGCGATAGGCTCGCGCGCGGGTGAGGCGGGGCGCCCGGCGGCGGACCCGCAGGTGCTTCTGGCGCTGTGGCTTTATGCGGCGGTGGAAGGCGTGGGCTCGGCCCGCGAACTGGAGCGGCTGGTGGAGCGCGATGTGGCATACCGGTGGATTGCAGGGGGAGTTCCGGTGAACTACCACGGCCTTTCCGACTTCCGGACGCAACATGGGGAGCTGCTTGACACGCTTCTCACCGACAGCGTCACGGCCCTGATGGCGGAAGGCCTGGTAAAGTTCGAAGAAGTGATTGCCGATGGCACCAAGGTGCAGGCTGCGGCGGGCAAAGGGTCCTATGGCGGAGCCTCGCGCATGGCACGGATCGGGCGGATTGCGGCGCAGCGGATGGCGCAGCTGAAAGCCGAGGCCGATACCGATCCGGCAGCCTCCTCGCGGCGGCGCAAGGCAGCACAGTCGCGGGCGGCGCGCGAACTGGGCGAGCGGGCGGCAAAAGCCGCCGCCGCGCTGGCTGAGCTGCAAAAGGAAAAAGACAAGCGCCGCAAGACGCACCGCAGCGAAGAAGACGGTAAAGCCGGGCCCAAGGCTTCCCTCACCGATCCGGAGGCCCGGTATATGCGTTTTGCCGATGGCAGCATCAAGCCAGGCTACAACATGCAGATTGCTGCCAGCGGCAACGGCCTTGTGCTGGCCGTGATGGCAACCGACCGGCGCAATGACACCGGCCTGGCCCGCCCCATGGTGGATGACATCTTCAGCCGCTACGGCTGCAAGCCTGGGCGTCTCCTCGTCGACAGCACCTATGCCGCAGAGGATGACATTGTCAGCTTGGCCGGGGATGGCGTCATGGTGTTTGCGCCGGTTCCGGAAGGGCGGGCAGACGTCAAACCTGAAACGCTCAGGCGGCGGCTTGCGAAAAAGCTCAACCAGCCGCAAGCCCTCAAGGACTGGCGCGAGCGCATGAACACATCACACGGCCAGGACGTCTTCAGGCGGCGCAAGCGCATCGAACTGGTCAATGCCAGCCTGAAGAACCGCGGGTTTGGCCGTCTCTGCTTGCGCGGCATCGCCAAAGCTAAAATCGCAGGCCTCCTGCAGGCTATTGCCCACAACATCATGCTGGCCAGCCATCTGCGAACCAAAGCCGCATAAGCGACCGCCCAGACAAAACGCCATCGCAAGCCAGCAATCAAGGCAACATCAAAACCAGCACAAAACCCACCAGCCGGCCCTAAAAAGAGATTCCTTCACAGCCTCGAAAGCCGGAACCCATTTCTCCGCGCTAAGATTCCTTGATGATTAATGTTCGTACAAGCTGAGCTGTGGGTCCCGGCTTTCGCCAGGATGACAGAGTTTTGGATCAGAACATCTTGTTCGCGGCATGCATGGGCGGTGGTTTTGGCGCTGACGAGCCGGTGACCGCGATCGATTCAAATTCCCTGTTGATGGCTTTTACCCAAGCCTTGGCCCGGTCGGTCAGTTGACGGTTATCGGTCTGGAAGCGGCCGCGCGAGACCATGATGCCGAGGTCGGCGCCATGGTAGCGATAGTCACCCGCTGTATAAACGCGGAGGTAAAACGCCTCGTCCTCATCGGAGACCACAAACCAGTCGATGGATTTGCGCACCAATTTAATCGCGCCCTTCGCATCCATGCGGTAGATGCCTGATGAGGGCGCCTTGGTAATCATCTCAACCCGGTCAACCGGATATTTCAGGATGAGCTGGCTCCAGTTATCGAACTCGGACCATCGCTCCTGCACCTTGGAGAGATCAAGCTCCCACTCAACATCCATGAATTCCAGCAAATGGAACATGTAAATGGGGCAGCCGCCATAGGTGGACGTGATCAGGTTTGTCAGTGGCGAGGCGCCCGAGATGCGGGGATTGATTTCACCGAGATAGACCTCGCGGGTATCCGTATCAATCAGGAAATCCATGCAGAAGGCGCCTTTGTAACCAGACTTGTAAAGCTGGTCGCCGAGCTTCTGCGCCATTTCGGTAACGGCTTTGCGTTCCTTGTCCATGCCGCCGGTAAACACATCATTGCCGCACCAGCCACCCTTGTAAGGCGTTACTTCAGGAAAACCGGTGATATCGGTTTGCATCGGCCCCACCAGTGTGCCGTGCCGCGTGGCAACCGCTTCAACGGTGCCAGGGAGATGGTTAATGCGGCGCATGATTTTCAACTGCTCATCCGCCATGTCGCTCTCATGGCTGTCCCAATCTCCCTCGGACTTGATGAAGAACGTGGTGCGGCCTGAATCGCCGTACGGGGTCTGTACCACAAGGTCGCGGCCTAGTTTTGCCCTGTCAGCAAGTTCACACAGCTCATCATAGGTTGTGGCCTCGCCCATGATGTTAGGGGCGCTCTGGATGCCCGCCTCGTTGCCGAGCTTGGTTGTGGTGATCTTGGAATCAATGTGCTTGCGCAATTTGGCTGGCGGAAGCGCTATCCTTTGGCCCAGTTCATTGGCAAGAAATTCGGTTTCCTCATCAAACATGACGAGCATCAAAAGACCAGGTCCACGCTCCTTGAGACGGGCGCGCACTTCCTTGTGACGCAGCAGGTAATTATTCACATCTTCGATGGATTTGAACTCGTGGGGCCCGTGTTCGCGCGGCACAACAATCTTGGGATGGGTGCCATCAAAACTATCGAAAAAATTTATGTACTCGAACTTGTTGATCCAGCGGCCAAGCCCCAGAATATTGTAAGGCGTTGGCGACAAAAACGTGATGGGGATTTGGTTTTGCCTGAAGTGGGCATAGATTTCAGACAGGCTTGTCAGGGTTGTTTTTTTTGCCGGTTTTGCCACTGGTACTCTCTCCTCGAAAATCGGAGACGAGTTAAGCCTAAATAATACAATTAGAAAAGCCGCTCATGGCGTGGGAAGGAGATATTTTAATTGGTTGCGCTGACGGACGCGCGTTCAATTGGCTGGACAAATTCGATAGCGACACCATTTTCGAGGTAGCGCACCACGCGTCCGCGCATTTTGCCCAGCATCACATAGGTTCCAAGGCCTGGCATGACATCCACGGTGATGCCGGCACCTGACACTGAAATGTCGATGACTTCGCAATTGTAAACCCGGCCATCGGGAAGGGTGATTTGTGACTGGCTATCGCGTGGTTCGAAACGTGCGTGTCTGCGGCCTTCTTCGCCAACGGCTGGACGCTCGCTCAGCCACTTGATGCGTGATTCAAGTTTTTCCAGCCGGGCGCCTTTGAGGGCAATTGTTATTTGGAAGCCGCCGGGAACGGCCTTGTCCGAGATCGCCTCAATGCGGCCCAGTTCTTCGATATAGGCCACGATGTTCAGGCCAATCGGTGGAATCTTGTTAGTCAGAAAGGTGGCACCGGCTGTGGTCAGATTGGTGACTTCGCAGGGATGCTCGGACATGTCCGGGAGCATATAGCGCCCAAACAAAGCCTTGGGTTGATCTGGGTTTGCGGCCTGATCTTGTTTCTGGGCAGTGGCGTTCACTATAGACCCTTTGATCTTCTTCCCGTTTTGGACTCGGTCCCAGGTGGGCATTTCTGGTCACACCTGTACCAGTTCGGTAACCCTAATGAGTTGCTGTAAAGGCGGAGTTAAGGAAAATGACATTTTCTTCCTAAGGACGACCGCCCCTGATCAGGCGGAAGCCACCCGAAACGATATCGGGTGGGCGCAAGCCTGCGAGCAACTTGTCGCCAGGCAGGGGCTCGGTCCAAATGAAACGGATGCCGGAAAGTTCCCTGTGGGTGATACTGTCATGGCCAAGATGGGCAATCTCACGGAACGGGAAAACGCCGCCAAATATATGAAAT
Source organism: Hyphomicrobiales bacterium (assembly GCA_023266715.1). GTDB lineage: Bacteria > Pseudomonadota > Alphaproteobacteria > Rhizobiales > Aestuariivirgaceae > Aestuariivirga. Next base: position 47,828 of record JAHFPK010000002.1, read on the forward strand.
CGCATACGATTTCGAGCGAGGACTGGCACGCCCAAGAGTTCCGCCCCAATCACCTGATCCTTGTCGGTTGTCAGGCGAAAACGAATGAGGCAGGGCTGCAGACTGGTTACCACCGTATCGAAAGCATGCTTCAGGGTATCGCGCTCAATACTTGTCCAGCCCTTGAGCGCATCTGTTCCAGTGAGACGTTGACGGAAAAGCTGGCAGGTTTCGCTGCCCGCCAGGCGCCACCTATAGGATTGATACAGATGATCTCTTTCCAGGATCAGCAGGTTTGGAACAATTCTGCTGATTTGTCTCAAATCGAGATCGCCACGGTCCGGGGCGGCATTTTCAGCCCGGATTTTTTCCCAGAAACGAAACAGCGTGCGGGTGCCGGGATGCAGGATTTGGGAATCGGCTTGGCTTGCGCCTCTATTGTCGTTAACTACCATCACGTAACCCCAAGGGCTGAGGCGGATCGCTGCCTGTGCCAATCATGAACTTTCAGGCTTAGTGCTGCAGGGGTCATGCCATTTGACGGGAGACTGTTAGCCTATGGACGAGCACGCGGCGATGGAGCTTGAGACTTCAGCTAAGGAGCCATTTTTCAGGGCGCCGAAGATCGTCGTGATTTTGATTGCTTTATTGGTTGTGATCCATCTTGCCATTCAGCTTGCGGGCCCGAGCTGGCAGGTTTGGAGTCTCTATGCCTTTTCATTCATACCGGCACGGATTTCCGGTGGCGCACCTTTTCCTGCTATCTGGGGATCACAGGTCTGGTCCTTCCTGACCTATGCATTTCTCCATGCTGACCTGATGCATTTATTTTTCAATAGTCTATGGCTCTTGGTTTTTGGATCAGTTGTGGCACGACGGTTGGGTGCCTTGAAATTTTTGATGCTTGCCGGTGCGTCGGCCATTGTGGGTGCGGTTGCAACTTTGATCACCCATTGGGGGGAAGCAGCAATCGTGATCGGCGCTTCGGGTGCCGTGTCAGGTGTGATGGCGTCGGCCATACCCTTGATGTATGGATCAGGTCTTCGCCTGGGCGATACCTATCGCACGGACGTAACCACGGTCACACCCTTGCGACCTCTCGAAATTCTCAGCAACAGGCGCGCGTTCATATTTACTTTGATCTGGATCGCGGTCACGCTTTTTTCCGGCGCCAGTGGCTGGACCGGGGCTGATTTCATCACGGAGGGCCGAATTGCCTGGGAGGCCCATCTCGGTGGATTTGCTGCGGGACTGTTAGCCTTTTACTGGCTTGATAGGCGGAATTGATTTACCTTCAGCTCAAGCGTGATACAATGCTCTGAGCAGAGCTCAAGTTACGGGAGGTACGCATGTCTGTTTCCCACATCCTTGGTGTCAAAGGTCGTTCCGTCATTACGGCCACGTCAAAGGACACGGTCCAGAGCACGGCGCAGAAATTATCGCAGCATCGCATCGGAGCGGTTGTGGTGGTTGATGAAAAGGGAGCCATAGCGGGCATTGCTTCTGAGCGAGATATCGTGCGCGCGCTTGCTGAGCATGGAGCGAAATCCATGGCAATGCCACTGTCGAACATCATGAGCAAAACCGTGAAAACCTGTAAAGTTGGCGACAGCGAAACCGAGTTAATGACGTTGATGACAACCCACCGGATTCGTCATTTGCCGGTGGTGGAAGGCGGCAAGCTCGCAGGGATGATATCAATCGGGGATATTGTGAAATTCCGCATTGAAGCCATCGAGCGCGAGGCGGAAGATATGAAGAGTTATATTGCGTCGGCCGGATAGGTTCCTATTTTTCGTAGACGAAATCCGGATCGAAAAGCTT
>JAHFPK010000335.1 GCA_023266715.1 Hyphomicrobiales bacterium
ACAGATCCGATACCGGCATCATGGCCGAGCCGATGATCCCGAAAGCATGTTCGATCCCGTGCATCTGCAAGACTTTTACAAATGCTTCCTCGGTGGTCATTTTCATGGGCGTTTCCTTCGCTGGAGAATTAGGAGCGGTGCCAATCCACTAGGCCACCATCTGGCACCATAACAGGACCAGTTTCAAGCGACCCATCCCGCCAGCGGGGGATGTCTCTTTCTTTTCATCAAGATTTGTCCAACGGTAGGCGACAAGAACATAGGTTTGTAGGGTAGGGACAACTAATAATGGACTGTCACTGGAATTCTGTGTTGCTATGAAAACCAAAGAAACAATCTGGAATGTTCTGACCTATTGGCGCATTTTTTGGAAAATGAGCCGTACTCAGCGAGTGGGTTGGCTCATTGGTAGCTTTATTTTCGTGGTGTCATTGTATCAGATATATCCGATATATCCAATCACCGGAGAGTTTTTCACAGTTTTGACCTTTCTCATCATGTTGGGGATCGTTTTACCCATTCAATGCACGATAGTTTTTTAAATTCCGTTTGGCGATGATAGCAAAGACAACAAGGAAGAATAGACATGCTCCGTGGTGAGAGGCGCGTTAAGTCCACAGCGAGCGCAACCCGAAAAAGGCCGTGTCTTTCACCCGCCGTGCCACGCCCTGGAAAGCTAAATTCCGTGGATCAGTGCAATAGGTCATGCTCCACACGCAGCGGCGCTCGCCTTCGCTGATAGGGGTGACCTTGTGCCTGACCTTTGCGCCCTCAAAGATGATCATCCGATTGGGCGGTGTTGCCACTTCCATGTCGCGCCCGCCTTGCTTTGCCAGCAAGCGGGCAGCCGAAAGGCCACCGTCGCGTCCCCGGTTCACCACCGGAATGAGCACCGTGAAATGACGGCCACGATAGAAGTTATGGTCATAGTGCCAGCCGATGTGATCGCCGGGCCTTTCATAGAACAGCACCGAACATGAACTCTCATCGTGTAAAGGTGTGGGCTTTACCTCCGCACCTACAATGCGCGACACCAAACGGCGCATGGTGGCGGAATGATAGTGGCTCACAAGTGCAGGGGCTTTTTCACGTAGCGCCGAATAGGCCACCGTGCCGCCCTTCTTGTGCGCTGGCAGGTAACTGCGCTCAGTTTCGATCAGCGCTGCCACTTCCGCAGCTATTTGCGCGAACAGACCGGCCGCCAGCACATTGTCCAGTGTGGCAAGTTTACTTTCGAAGGAAGGAAACTCAATCCTGTCAGGCGTCGTGACAAACATATATCAGCGGTTAAGCGAGGATTTTGAACATTCGATGACAGTTTTGCCCACCGGGTCAGTAAACTTTCACGGCCCTCCGGCTCATCGAAAAGCCATGGGAACCGCGCGTGCAAGAAATGCCCGACGCCGAAGAGATACAGCTGAACGGTCCTTCCGACCAAACTTCACCATACTCGAATATGTTTTCAGCCCCGCAGCAGGAAGCATCGCCGACATTGCCGTAGCGTTTCGCCTTGCCGGTTGAGCCTAGTATCACACGCATGTAGGAAGGCTCCACGCGGTCGCAGGAAAGTTCAGCGCCGCCGTCTGCCGTCTCATAGGTATCCGTGCCGCCCGCGGGCGTGTAGATGCAGCCCACATTGTTTGACGGCATGGTGAATTCGATCTGGCCCTGATCATTCGAGTCAAATTCAGCTGCGAGGGCAGGGGCGGCGAAAGTGAAAATGGCGAAAGCAGCGGCAGCAAAGCGGATCATGGTGGCGTTTCCATTGCAAGCATTGAACTTGGCCGTCCCTATAAGGACGCTAACATGAACGCCGCTTGAATGCTATTTCAGCTCAATTTCAATAAACGCATATTCCGTGTCGTTGGCGTTGATCACATCATGCTCCACGCCTTCCTTGCGGAAATAGGGCACACCCTTTTTCATCTCGGCAAAGCTGGTGCCGGTCTTGGTTTCGAGCATAACTTTTCCGTCCATCAGCGGCACCACCACATAGTCATGGCCATGTCTGTGCCAGCCCGTATTGGCCCCTGGCGCAAAACGGTATTCGGTGACGATCACCTTGTCGTTGTCGACGTGGACGATGGCTTTTGCTGTTCCGGTCATGAGGGCTCCTGAAAAAGCTCATGATGATGGAGAACTAGCAATTCCCGCAAGTATGTTATATTATAACAGCATGACCTTTCTTGATCCTCACCATGACCATGCCCATTGCACCGCCGATCTGATTGCCAGGGCCGAGCGCACCTGCGAGCGGCGCGGCAGCAAATTGACCGGCCAGCGCCGCGAGATCCTGAGCTCCGTGGCCCAAAGCCATTCCGCTGTGGGCGCCTATGACATCATTGAGCGCATGGCCGAGCATGGGCCTAGGCCAGCACCCATCACGGTTTACCGCGCCCTGGATTTTCTTTTAGCCCACGGCCTCGTCCACAAGATTGAAAGCCGCAACGCTTTTGTGGCCTGCTCCCATTCCCATGAAGGCCAGCCCGCGGCGCTTTTGATCTGTGAATCCTGTGGCACCGTGGCGGAGCTCGATGCGCCGGAGATTTTCAAACTCGTCGGTGAAAAAGCGAAGGCACAGAAATTTACTCCCGCCCATACGCTGATTGAAATGTCGGGAACCTGCGGCCCTTGCGCAGGTGCCAGCTGATATTCTCCGCCTTGACGTTGCCGGTCCCGCAGGCCAGTTAAGGGGCATGGAGCACGGCATGTCCTATTCGGCAATTAAAACGCGGCGAAAATCCCACGGCGTCATGGTGGGCCATGTGCAGGTGGGCGGCAGTGCGCCCATTGTCGTGCAGTCCATGACCAACACGGATACTTCGGACGTGGAGGGAACGGCGCAGCAAACGGCGGACCTTGCAAAGGCCGGCTCCGAACTCGTGCGCATCACCGTGGACCGCGATGAGTCTGCAAAGGCCGTGCCCCATATCCGCGACCGGCTTGACCAGATGGGCGTTAACGTGCCGCTCGTCGGCGACTTTCATTACAACGGCCACACGCTTTTGAATGATCATCCGGCTTGCGCCGAGGCGCTCGCCAAATACCGCATCAACCCCGGCAATGTTGGCTTTAAGGAGAAGAAGGATCGCAACTTCTCCATGATGATTGAAACCGCGTTGAAGTTTAAGCGCCCGGTGCGCATAGGGGTGAACTGGGGTTCGCTTGACCAGGCGCTGCTCACGGAACTCATGGATGAAAATCACCGCTCCGCAAACCCAATTGAAGCGCGC
>JAHFPK010000336.1 GCA_023266715.1 Hyphomicrobiales bacterium
GAGCAGGGTGCCCGCATGAGCGCCATGGACAGCGCCACGCGCAATGCCGGCGACATGATCAACAAGCTGTCGATCAAATACAATCGCCAGCGCCAGGCCCAGATTACCAAAGAACTCATTGAAATCATTTCGGGCGCGGAAGCGCTGTAAGAGCTTAGAGAAGGACCACAGACATGGCGAAGAAAGCCGCATCAGGAAAATCCGCAGGAGCACTCGTTGGCCGCATCACCCAGGTGACGGGTGCCGTCATCGACGTGCAATTTGAGGGCGATCTGCCGCAGATTTTGAACGCACTGGAAACCACCAATGGCGGCCAACGCCTGGTGCTTGAAGTAGCCCAGCATCTGGGCGAGAGCACGGTGCGGACAATCGCCATGGATTCTTCCGAAGGCCTGGTGCGCGGTCAGGAAGTTTATGACACGGGCACTCCGATCATGGTTCCGGTTGGCCCGGAAACGCTGGGCCGCATCATGAATGTGATCGGCGAGCCGGTTGATGAGGCAGGCCCGATCAAAACGAAATTGACCCGCGCCATCCACCAGGATGCGCCGAGCTTTGTTGAGCAGTCCACCGAAGCGGAAATTCTGGTGACCGGCATCAAGGTTGTGGATTTGCTGGCACCTTACGCCAAGGGCGGAAAGATCGGCCTGTTCGGCGGTGCCGGCGTTGGCAAAACCGTTATCATCATGGAACTCATCAATAACGTGGCCAAGGCCCACGGCGGCTACTCAGTGTTTGCCGGGGTTGGCGAGCGCACCCGCGAAGGCAATGATCTCTATCATGAGATGATCGAATCGGGCGTGAACAAGAAGGGCGGCGGGGAAGGCTCCAAGGCCGCACTCGTTTACGGCCAGATGAATGAACCGCCGGGGGCGCGCGCCCGCGTGGCACTTTCCGGCCTCACGGTTGCCGAGCATTTCCGCGACGAGGGCCAGGACGTGCTGTTCTTCGTGGACAACATCTTCCGCTTCACGCAAGCCGGCTCGGAAGTGTCGGCGTTGCTGGGACGCATTCCATCGGCGGTGGGCTATCAGCCGACGCTTGCCACCGACATGGGCACCATGCAGGAGCGCATCACCACCACGCAGAAGGGCTCCATCACCTCGGTGCAGGCGATCTATGTGCCGGCCGACGACTTGACCGACCCGGCGCCCGCCACCTCCTTCGCCCACCTGGACGCGACCACGGTTCTGTCGCGCGGCATTGCGGAAAAGGGCATCTATCCCGCCGTGGACCCGCTCGATTCAACCTCGCGCATGCTGGATGCCCGCGTCATCGGCGAAGAGCATTATGAGACGGCGCGCCGGGTGCAGCAGATTCTCCAGCGCTACAAGGCGCTGCAGGACATCATCGCCATTCTCGGCATGGACGAGCTTTCGGAAGACGACAAGATCGCGGTGGCGCGGGCCCGCAAGATCGAGCGCTTCCTGTCGCAGCCGTTCTTCGTGGCCGAAGTGTTCACCGGCTCGCCGGGCAAGCTGGTGCCGCTGGCCGACACCATCAAGGGCTTCAAGGGCCTGTGCGACGGCGCCTATGACCACCTGCCGGAGTCGGCCTTCTACATGGTGGGCAGCATCGAAGAGGCGATCGAGAAGGCCCAGCGCCTTGCGGCGGAAGCGGCGTAATCGAGATGGCTGGCCTTCACTTTGAGCTCGTTAGCCCGGCGCGGCTTTTGTTTTCCGGCGAAGTCACTTCAGTGACCCTGCCCGGAACCGAAGGCGACATGGGGATATTCGCAGGCCACGCGCCGGTGTTGTCAACGCTGCGGCCCGGGGTTGTGGTGGTGACGAAAGAGGGAGGCAGCACCGACCGTATTTTCGTGCGCGGCGGCTTTGCCGAAGTGAACCCGCAGGGGTTGACGCTGCTGGCTGAGACGGCAATACCTTTGGCCGATCTCGATGCTGCTACCCTGGCGCAACAGGTCAAGGACGCCGAAGAAGATTTCGCCGACGCGGCGGATGCCGAGTCCAAGCGCAAGGCCCAGGAAAACCTCGATCACCTAAAGGCGCTGCACAGCGCGCTGTAAGTATTCTTTGTACTGATGAATTAAAAAGCCCGCGAGATGATTGCGGGTTTATTTGTGTTCCCTAACTCTCCATCATCGGCTTCCGAGCCGATGATCCAGTTGTATGTACAAGCTCAAAGCCTGGGTGGTCGGGTCAAGCCCGACCATGGAGAAAGTGCGTGATGCAATGCTTGACCCAGCAGGTGGACAACAAGAAGTTTCATGGTCAAAATACAACTATGAAACGTCTTCTGTTCATTTGCAGCGCCAACAAACTTCGTAGCCCCACGGCCGAACACGTGCTTTCGACCTGGTCGAATATCGAGACAGATTCGGCTGGGTTGAATGCGTCGGCTGATCAGCAGCTTTCAACCGAGCAGGTAGAATGGGCAGATATTGTTTTTGTTATGGAGAAGACACACCGCAATAAGCTCACCAAGAAATTTCGGAAATATCTTAAAAACAAGCGTGTGATTTGCCTCGATATTCCGGATGAGTATGAATTCATGGATCCCATTTTGGTTCGATTGTTAGAAGCTCGTGTGTCGCGCTTCTTGTCGGCACCATAAATTTTTCATTTCGTCATGACCGGACTTAATCCGGTCATCTTCTTTGCTGTGTACAAAAGAAGATGCTCGCGTCGAGCGCAGGCATGAAGAGAATTGGGGGAGGATTTATCAACCCTCACCCTGAGGTGCATGGCGTAGCCATGCCTCGAAGGGTTGGTTGATTTAGGCGGGATGCTTCGAGGCTTGCGCTTTCGCGCAAGCACCTCAGCATGAGGGAATAGCCAGTACTACTCGCCCATTTTTATAGGGCGGCGGTCACTTTTTGCACCGGTGATCTCCTGCATCCATGATGGCTTGCCGCCGTTGTTGCGCTTGGGCAGGTTGTTGCCGCCGCCGTGGTTGCGGTTGCCTTTGTGCTGCTCGCGGCCCATGGGGTTCCATTGCTTCTTCTGGCCTTGCGGCTTTGTGCTGCGGCCATTGGGACGTTTGGCTTCGTGTTCGGAAGGCGGCAGGTTTGATTTGCCGAGAGCATGCTGCACGACTGGAATGCTCTGGCGGATGGTGCGCTCGATGTCTTTCAACAAGGAGCGCTCATCGCCGGCGCAGAATGCAATCGCAACACCTTCGGCGCCGGCGCGCGCGGTGCGGCCGATGCGGTGGACATAGGATTCAGGCACATGGGGCAGATCGTAATTGATGACGTGGCT
>JAHFPK010000057.1 GCA_023266715.1 Hyphomicrobiales bacterium
TTATGGTCCGAAACACTAGCGTTTGTTGTTTCATGCAAGGTTGCCATAATGAAGAAGTTACGTTGCTTAGCAAAGCTCTACTTTTATGACACCAGCGGAGCGACCGCAATTGAGTATGGACTCATTGCAGCTGCCATGGGGCTTATGTTGATACCTGTGATGAGTGCGCTCGCGACAACTGTTAAAACAACAATGTTTGACGTATTAGTCGGCCTTTTTTGACGGCATCGCCGGCCTTTCGCAATCATTCACGAAGAATAAACCATACTTCCTAAATACCGCGGCCAATTGCCAGGAATTTTTCGCGCCTCTGCGTTCGCAGGACCTCTGACGAAACGCCCGCGAAGGCCTCCAATACCTGTGCAATCATCTTCCCGGCGGAAGTTATTGCCTGTTCCGGCTGACGGTGCGCGCCTCCTAACGGTTCATTAACGATATCATCAATTACGCCCAGTTTTTTGAGGTCCTGCGCTGTGATCTTCAGGGCGGCGGCGGCGTCCTTCGCGCGGCCCGCGTCGCGCCATAGGATGCTGGCAGCTCCTTCCGGCGAGATAACGCTGTAGATTGCATGCTCCATCATCAGCACGCTGTTTCCTGTTGCAATGGCAATTGCACCTCCGGAACCGCCTTCACCTATAATCAGGGAAACCAGGGGTACCCCCAGCCCCATGCAACAATCGGTGGAACGTGCAATCGCTTCCGCCTGGCCGCGCTCTTCCGCATCAATGCCGGGATAGGCCCCTGCCGTATCAACAAAGGTGATCACCGGAATGCCAAACCGCTCAGCCAGTTCCATCAGTCTCACGGCTTTACGATAACCTTCAGGGCGCGCCATACCAAAGTTATGCTTGAGGCGCGATTGCGTATCAGCTCCTTTTTCCTGGCCAATTACCACAACCGAAGACCCGCGAAATCGTCCAAGGCCGCCAACAACTGCAAAGTCCTCGGCAAATTTTCGGTCCCCCGCCATGGGTACAAAATCGGTAACCAACCCCTCAATATAAGCCAGCGCATGGGGCCGGTCGGGATGGCGTGCCACCTGGGTTTTCTGCCAGGGTGTGAGGTTTACATAAAGATCAGCCAGGCTTTTGGATGCCTTTTTCTCAAGGGCCTTGACCTCATCGGCAATTGAAACGGACGAGTCCCCGGCAGCGAGAGCCTTCAGCTCGGCAATTTTTCCTTCAAGTTCAGCAACCGACGTTTCAAAGTCCAGGTAGGAATGCATGGGGCCTCAAAGGATATTGAATAAATTGACTTTTGTTTCGCGCCAGATGTGGCCGCCAGCCGTCATAAAGTCAACTTTTCTTAGAGCATGTTGTGGCAAAGTTGTAGATCTTGCCGATAACAACAGGCTCCAAGTTACTAATCCGGCGCGGATCCTTTTCGTTTGGGTGACTTCACCCAAGCGGAATGCGCGCCGGCTAACGGATGGTGGCTCTCTACTACCGCCTGCAGGCGCCCCGCCTGGACATGGGTATAAATCTGTGTGGTTGAAATATCTGCATGCCCCAGCATTTGCTGAACCGCGCGCAGATCGGCCCCGCATTCCAGTAAATAACTGGCAAAAGCATGGCGCAACACGTGCGGTGAAACCTTACTGAGATCAAGACCGCACGCTGTTGCGAGGGCCTTTAATTCGAGCGCAAAATGTTGGCGTGTAAGGCGCCCACTTGCCCCATGGGAAGGAAACAGCCACTTGCTCTCGCCCTTCATCTGCAATGCCAAGGTTTTAAGATAGGTATGAAGAACTTTCCTGGCTTGATTGGAAATCGGCACAAGCCGCTCGCGGCCACCTTTACCGCGGATCGCCAAAAAGGCGTCATCCGCAGTCACAGCTCGGACCGTTAACCCTACAAGCTCAGAAACCCGAAGCCCCGTGGCCACCAGCAATTCAAGCAAGCAATAAAGCCGCTCCGCTTTGAATTGCGCTTTGCATTCAGCTTGACCAACTCTTACGCGCGCCTCAGTCAGCAAAAGGTCAATGTCCTGGACCGAGAGTATTTTAGGCAAGGGCCGGCCTGCCTTTGGGCTTTCCACAATGGCCGCCGAATTTGCCGTTACAATGCCTTCGCCATGAATAAACTGATGAAATTGGCGTACCGCCGAAAGCCGCCGGGCTGCCGTTGTGCGGGCAAAGCCGTGTTCCTCAAGGCTCGCCAGGTAGGCACGAATGTCGTCGCTCGAAGACGATAGAAGGGCAACGCCGCGCGCTTCAAGAAAGGCCACATAATGCGCGAGATCGCGCCCATAGGCTTGCAGGGAATTTTTGGCCGCCCCGCGCTCGGCACTCATCATCTCCAAAAATCGGTCCACATGCCGATTTGGTGGCGCAGGTTTTCCTGTCTTATTTAGGTCTGAGTTTTTCATGGGGTAAGGACTTCACAACTTCCGACTGCTCGGGTGGAAAATTCGCTAAACCCCACACGGCACCATATACAACGCCGGCCAGGATGAGGACCACAAACAAGAATCGAAGGCTGTCAGGCACGTATAAATCTCCAAATCAATCGGCAGTCTATCCCAGATGTCTCCGGAAAACTACCCAATCAAAAGCCTTGGCGCAGCGCCCCCTGCCGTTCTAAAAGCTGCGGCAACACAAGGAATAGTCCAATGGCACGGCGCTCTCTTTCGAAGGAGGTCGAAGATATCCGCGAAAAGCTCGGAAATCACCCGATCGTGCTTGTCGGCTTGATGGGCGCTGGCAAGTCAAGCATTGGCCGAAGACTCGCAGAAAAACTTGAAATTCCTTTTGTCGATGCCGATCATGAAATTGAGGTTGCCGCCGATAAAACTATTTCTGAAATTTTTGCCGACCACGGCGAAGCTTATTTCCGCGAGGGCGAACGCCGCGTGATTTCACGTCTCATTGAAAACGGCGCCCAGATTCTGGCCACCGGTGGCGGTGCCTTTATTAACGAGGAAACCCGCCGCATCATCGACAGCCATGGCATATCGGTTTGGCTCAAAGCCGATTTGCCGCTGCTGATGAAGCGCGTATTGAAACGCTCTGATCGTCCCTTGCTGCAGACTGAAGATCCCGCGGCCATCATGCGGAAGTTGATGGACCAGCGCTATCCTCTCTATGCCAAAGCCGACATCACGGTCGAAAGCAAAGATGTGCAACACACCCAAATGGTCAATGAAGTCATCAAGGTTCTGGCCAAATGGCCGGGCTGGGAGCGCTTAAGCAATGCAACACACTAACGGCCAGCACCGCGATATCGTGTCCGTCAATCTCGGAACGAGAACTTACGATATCCACATTGGAGAAAACCTGTTGGCAGAAACTGGCCGCCACATTGCGCCGCTGCTGAACCGGCCCTTTACCGCCATCGTCACCGATGAAAACGTGGCACGCCATCATCTCAAAACCGTGGAAGCATCCCTTGCCGCGTCCGGCATTAAATTTGTTTCGATTGTTTTGTCCCCGGGCGAAAAAACCAAAAGCTTCGCGGAACTGGCAAGCCTTTGCGAAAAACTATTGGCGGCAGGCGTTGAACGGCGCGACAAGATCATAGCTTTGGGCGGCGGCGTGATCGGCGATCTTGCGGGCTTCGCCGCAGCGATCCTCAGGCGTGGAATAGACTTCATTCAAATTCCAACTACGCTTTTGGCCCAGGTTGACTCTTCCGTTGGCGGCAAGACCGGCATCAATACCGCCCATGGCAAGAACCTTATTGGGGCGTTCCTGCAACCCGTAAAAGTCCTGGCCGATACCAGCTTGCTTGCAACCCTGGCACCCCGTGAACTGGCTGCTGGCTATGCCGAGGTGGCAAAATATGGCCTCTTGGGCGATCTTTCATTCTTCGAATGGCTGGAAGCCAACGCAGGACTCTTAATGCGCGGCGATGCCCAGGCCCGCAGTTTCGCCATTCACAAGAGCTGCGGCGCCAAGGCCGCAATAGTTGCCGAAGACGAGACTGAGCAAGGCGTTCGCGCCCTTCTCAATCTTGGCCATACCTTTGGCCACGCCCTTGAATCAGCTACGGGCTATGGCAATCGCCTCCTGCATGGCGAAGGCGTGGCGATTGGCATGGTCCAGGCTTTTCGATTCTCCGAACGCCTAAAGCATTGCAAGCCGGGCACGGCGGATCGCGTGGCCGGGCACTTGAAATCCGTTGGCCTTCCCACCCATACAAGTGACATTGAGGGTTCGCTTCCGTCCATTGCCGATCTCGTCGCCATCATGCGGCAGGACAAAAAAGCCCAAAGCGGCAAGCTCACTTTTATTCTGGCGCGCGGAATTGGCGAGGCATTCATAGCTAAAAATGTGTCTGATCATGATGTCACCACTTTTCTGCAAGAGGATTTTGAAAGAAAATGAACTTTGATCTCAGCATTGCCGCGGTGGCAATTGTCGCTTTGCTCCTCATTTCTGCATTTTTCTCCGGGGCTGAAACGGCACTCACCGCCACGTCCAGGGCCCGCCTCACCGAATTGGAACGCCGCGGAAACTGGCGCTCATCCATTGTCCTGTCGCTGACCAAAACCCGTGAACGTCTCATTGGCGCACTGCTCCTTGGCAACAATATCGCAATTATCACGGCCTCCGCCCTTGCCACGGCACTCCTCGTCGAAGCCTTTGGCGATAACGGCGCTGTCATCGCATCCGCAGTCATGACTGTCCTTGTGTTTATCTTCGGTGAAGTCATGCCCAAGACCTATGCCATCGTCTACCCGGACAGGTTTGCCTTGGCGGTTGCACCCATTGTCCGCGTGCTTGTAGCGGTTCTTGGCCCTATTTTGGTTGCCGTCGAATTTTTCGTTAAAAATTTGCTTGGCCTTTTTGGCGTCAATGTTTCAAACGCCGCGAATGCCCTATCCGCCCACGACGAGCTACGCGGCACCATTGATCTTCACCACAAGGAAGGAAGCTTCATCACCAATGACCGCAACATGCTGGGCGGCATTCTCGATCTGCAGGATCTGGAAGTCCTTGATGCCATGATCCACCGCACCAAAATGGTGACCATAGACGCCTCCGACGAACCCGAAAAAATCGTCAAACAGGTTTTGAAATCAGGGCACACCCGCTTTCCGGTGTGGAAAGACAAGCAGGACAACATTGTTGGCATCCTGCATGCCAAGAATCTGTTTGCTGCCCTGCAGGAAAACGATGGCGATTCCACCAAGCTCAAAATCGAAGGCGTGATGGGGTCCCCATGGTTTGTGCCCGATACGCGCCCGCTAGCTGACCAGCTCAAGGCCTTCCTCAGGCGAAAAACCCATTTCGCTATCGTCGTTGATGAATATGGCGAGGTGCAGGGCCTCATTACCCTTGAAGATATCATCGAAGAAATTATCGGAGACATAAAGGACGAGCACGATTTCGTTTCCTCCGGCATCAAGCCGCAGGCCGACGGCTCCTGCATCGTTGAAGGCACCGTGCCCCTGCGTGATCTCAACCGTGCCTTTAACTGGGAGTTGCCGGACGAAGAGGCCACAACTATTGCCGGCCTCGTCATCCACGAGGCCCGTATGATTCCGGACGTGGGCCAGGTTTTCAATTTTCACGGCTTTCGCCTGGAAGTTCTCAAAAAACGCAAGCACCAGGTCACGTCCGTAGGAATAACACCCGAAAAACTTGGCTAGTATGATTACCCAAGAGGTCGATCTTGTTATAGTCGGTGCGAGTTTTGCTGGCCTCATTTGCGCACGCTCAGCGGCCCTTCGTGGCCTCAAAGTCGTTATCATTGATTCCAAGTCCGATCCCAGTGCCCGCATTCATACAACCGGAATATTGGTGAAAGAGGCCGCCGGGGAGGTCGAAACGCCAGCAAAGTTTTCGCGCGTCATTCATGGCGTGAGGCTCTACTCCCCTTCGCTCAATTCAATCGATTTACGTGCACCCGGCTATTACTTTCTGACTACGGATACGGCAGGCCTCGTGCGCTGGCTGGCTGACGAGGCGCGCAATGCAGGTGCTGAAATCATTTGCGGCAAAAAAGTTGAAGTTGCCTTGCGCGAGGCCGATAAAATTGTACTGCCCCAATTCGATGTGAAAACGCGCTATCTCGTGGGGGCTGATGGCGCCCGTTCAACAGTGGCCAAACTTTTTAATCTCGGACGCAATGAAAAATTTCTAACTGGTCTTGAAATTGAATATCAGGATTTGCCGAAGGCCGATCCTGATTTGCTGCATTGCTTTCTGGATACAAAACTGGCTCGCGGTTATCTCGCTTGGGTGGCACCCGCCCCCGGTTACTTCCAAGTGGGCCTTGCGACCAATGCGAATGCAAAGCCTGATCTTAAGGCTTTTCTCAATCACACCGAGGCCATATTCGGATATTCCTCCGCAACAGTGAAAGAGCGGCGCAGCGGCCTTATTCCCTGTGGCGGACTCGTGCAACCTTATGCAGCACCCAATGTTATGCTCATTGGTGATGCAGCAGGTCATGTTTCCCCTCTAACTGGCGGCGGCATCAGGCTGGCATTTCGCTATGGTCGCCGGGCCGGTCAACTCATCGCCGATCTTCTCCAGCGTCATGGGCCACCACCTGAAAAGATTTTGACCACCGAACTTCCTTCCTTCGCCAAGAAACGCGCCCTTCGTAAAGTCATGGATTTGGGCCCACCAAATTGGTTCTACAATGTGATGATTGGAACTCCGGCGATGAACTGGTTTGCCCGTCGGGTCTATTTCCACAAACGTGCCGAAGCCGGTGACAGTTTGGAGGCCTATGAGCACCGCCTGAAAGACACCCGAAACTAGGTCTTTGGCGCCGAGGCCTCGATTGCCAGCGCATGCACCCGTTCCTTCAATTCAACCGCCAAAACCGCGTTAACCATGCGGTGCTGCTCAACCCGGGTTTTGCCCTGAAATGCTGCTGCGACAATTTTGACCCGGAAATGGCTTTCCCCGTCGGGCCGCGCCCCCGCATGGCCCTTATGCTGGGAGGATTCATCAATGACCTGCAAGGAAACAGGCGCGAAAGCCTCAAACAGCTTGGTCTCCAGTGTTTTTCCAACCAATCCTAAATTCATTTTGTGTCCGATGCGGTTCAGGGTTGCGACTTTTGCTTCATATCCCCATAATCATGCCCCATGAAACTTGATTCAAAATATTTCGACAAAATTCGCATCAAAACCGGCCCGAACAAGAAGGAACCGCCGGCCCCTACCATGTGCGAATGGCCGGGTTGCGAAAAGCCGTCGCGCCACAAGGCCCCTAAGGGACGGGGTGCCGAAGGGCAATTCTATAACTACTGCACCCAGCACGTGCAGGAGTACAATAAGACCTATAACTACTTTGACGGCATGAAGGATGACGCCGTGGCGGGTTTCCAGAAAGATGCCCAGACCGGCCACCGTCCTACCTGGAAATTGGGCCAGAACGCCTATGCCAATATCAATGGCATGCGGCGCAAGGCTAGAAATGTGAACGATCCCTATGCCATATTCACCCAGACCGCCGAGAACATTCATCCAAAACTGGGGCGCGCCCTGCGCAAAAATGAAATCAAGGCTCTGAACACCTTGGGATTGGACGAAAATGCCACGGCTGAGAAAGCCAAGTCCCAGTACAAGATCCTGGTAAAACGCCTCCATCCCGATGCCAACGGCGGCTCACGCGAGAACGAAGACACACTGAAAGCGGTGATCCATGCCTACGACACATTGCGGGCCAGCGGTTTCTGCTAGTTAGCTGAATGTCCGGAACTTGCCGTCCCCCTTTGAACCGTTTAGAACCCAGAGCATTCCATGACACGCTCGGAAGAGAAGAATGAACAGATGAATATTATGGCAAATGGTGAAGCCCACGGCATGCCCGATACCACCGCGTCGGTCAGTCAGCTCTTTGGCTTTGAGTCAAACATGATCGTGCCGTCCTATGCCGTGGCAACCGAACACGTGCCCGATCTTGATGAGGACTATCTCTTCAACCGCGATACCACGCTTGCCATTCTGGCAGGCTTTGCCTTCAACCGCCGCGTGATGATCACCGGCTACCATGGCACCGGCAAATCAACTCATATCGAGCAAGTGGCAGCGCGCCTCAATTGGCCCTGTATCCGCATCAATCTCGACAGCCACATCAGCCGCATCGACCTCATCGGCAAGGATGCCATCGTGCTGCAGGATGGCAAGCAGATTACTGAATTCCGCGAAGGCATTCTGCCCTGGGCTTACCAGCGCAATGTGGCCCTTGTCTTTGACGAATATGATGCGGGCCGCCCCGACGTGATGTTCGTCATCCAGCGCATTCTGGAATCTTCCGGCAAGCTCACCCTGCTTGACCAGTCGAAAGTCATTCGCCCCCACAAGGCATTCCGCCTTTTTTCAACGGCAAACACCGTGGGCCTTGGCGATACGACCGGCCTCTATCACGGCACCCAACAGATCAACCAAGCCCAGATGGATCGCTGGTCCATTGTCGCTGCCTTGAATTATCTGCCGCATGCTCAGGAAACCGGCATCGTGCTGGCCAAGTGCAAAAACTACGACACGGAAAAGGGCAGAAAAACCGTCTCCAACATGGTGCGCATTGCTGATTTGACTCGCAACGCCTTCATGCAGGGCGATGTTTCAACCGTGATGAGTCCCAGAACCGTGATTACCTGGGCGCAGAACGCCGACATCTTTGGTGACCTTGGCTTTGCCTTCCGGCTGACGTTCTTGAACAAGTGTGACGAGCTTGAGCGCCCCATCGTGGCCGAATTCTATCAGCGCTGCTTTGGTGAGGAATTGCCCGAGTCATCCGCCCATGTGGCCATTGCCTGAAGACACATGCGCCAATGGCAGAGACCCGTGAAGGCAGAGCAGAGGAATTCAAGCGCGTCCTGAGCGCCGCGATGAAAACCATTGCCGACGATCCGGAACTCACCGTAAGCTTCGGCAATGAAGTTCCCGCCCTTTCCGGCAACAAGGCAAAGCTTCCGCAAGTCAGTAACCAAGCCACGCCCAAGGAGATCGCCATTACCCGTGGCCTCTCCGATAGCTTCGCGCTCAGGCTTTCCAATCACTCCGATCAGATTCACAGCAAATATCGGCCCGAGGGAAAAAATGCCCGTGCGGTTTTTGAAGCCGTAGAGCAGGCCCGCATTGAGGCGCTCGGAGCCAACGCTATGCCCGGCATGGCGCAGAATCTGAATGCTGCCCTGGAAGACCGTTTTGCCAAGGCCGTGGTCAACCGTTCCAGCAACCGCAAGGATACACCGCTTGAAGAGGCAGTGGCCCTCATTGTGCGCGAACGCCTGACTGGCGACGCGCCGCCCGCCAACGCCAAAATGTATGTGGATCTCTGGCGTCCCTGGGTTGAGGAAAAGGCGGCTGCACGCCTCAGCAAGCTTGGTAATGCCATTCACGATCAAACGGAATTTGCTAGGGCCTCGCGCGATATCATCGCCGCCCTCGATATGGCCGATGAGCTTGGTGACGATCCTGATCAATCCGATGAAATGAACGATCAGGACGAGCCCGATCCCGATTCCGGTGAACGCCAGGAATCACCTGACGGTGAAGAGCAGGAAAGCCAGCAATCGGCCGCCGAAGAGTTGCAAGAGTCCGAAGGCGATACTGATGCCTCTGAAATGGATTCCCAGCAAAAGGACATGGACGAGACCCCCGATGACATGGAGGGCGAGGAACAGGACGATGGCGAGGAACCCTGGCGGCCCCAGCTTCCCTTCTCGTCGCTCTCAAACGATAATTTTTACAAGGTCCACACCAACCAGTTCGACGAGGAAATTGCCGCCGAGGACTTGTGTGACACCGAAGAGTTGACGCGGCTCCGCAATTATCTCGACAAACAATTGTCCAACCTGCAAGGCGTTGTGGCACGTCTCGCCAATCGCCTGCAGCGCCGCCTCATGGCCCAGCAGAACCGTTCATGGGATTTTGATCTCGAAGAGGGTGTGCTCAACACGGCCCGACTCGTGCGCATTGTCATCGACCCCATGCATCCTCTCTCCTTCAAGGTGGAACAGGATACCAAATTCCGCGATACCGTGGTGACCCTGCTGCTCGACAATTCCGGTTCCATGCGTGGCCGCCCCATCACGGTTGCCGCAACCTGTGCCGACATCCTGGCCAGAACCCTCGAACGTTGCGGCGTGAAAGTTGAAATTCTGGGCTTCACCACCAAGGCCTGGAAAGGCGGCCAGTCGCGCGAAAAATGGTTGGGCGCGGGAAAGCCCGCAAATCCCGGCAGGCTCAATGACCTGCGCCACATCATCTACAAATCCGCCGATCAGCCCTGGCGGCGCGCCAGGCGCAATCTCGGACTCATGATGCGTGAAGGCCTGCTCAAGGAAAACATTGATGGCGAAGCCTTGATCTGGGCGCATAATCGTTTGCTGGCCCGCTCGGAACAGCGTCGCATCCTGATGGTGATTTCCGATGGTGCTCCGGTTGACGATTCAACCCTTTCGGTCAACTCCGGAAACTATCTTGAACGGCACCTGCGCCAGGTGATCACTGATATCGAAGGCAAATCACCCATTGAGCTCATCGCCATTGGCATCGGCCATGATGTGACGCGCTACTACAAACGCGCCGTAACCATCATTGACGCCGAAGAACTGGGCGGCGCCATGACCGAAAAACTGGCCGAGCTCTTTGAAGAAAACGGCCCGCAGGACAGACGCGTAAGCCCCGCTCCGCGTCGGCGTGCCCGCGCGTGATCACACATATCAAAACCGAGCGCCTGGTCTTGCGTGGCCACAGCCTCCGGGATTTTGAAGCTCTCCACGCCATGTGGTGCGAACCCGCCGCCTATCGCCACATCACCGGCCGCCCCTCAACGCGCGAAGAATCCTGGAGCAGATTGCTCCGCTATTTGGGCCATTGGGCCCTGCTCGGTTTTGGCTATTGGGTGCTCGAAGAACTTTCAACTGGCACCTTCATGGGTGAAATGGGTTTTGCCGACTATCAGCGCGACATTGAGCCGTCCTTCGATGGCAGGCCCGAACTAGGTTGGGTGCTCGCAACAGCCGCCCATGGCAAAGGCTACGCAACCGAAGCCCTCACCGCGATAACATCATGGGGCGATGCCCATTTCGGCGGAAAAGAAACAACCTGCATGATCGCGCCTGAAAACACCGCTTCAATCCGCGTTGCCAGGAAAATCGGTTTCTTGAAAAAACTGGAAACCACGTACAAGGGCGAGCCTACGCTTGTGTTTTATCGCTCGCCCGCGCCTTAGACGTCATATTTTTCGAGAAACGCTTCGGCACCAAGCAGCCGCATGTCTTCGACAATCCCAGCGAGCTTGTCATGGCTCCAATCCCACCAGGCAAGCGAAATAATCCGCTCACTGATCTTCGGTTCAAAGCGCCAGCGCATGAATTTTGCCGGAATCCCTGTGACGATTGCATAGGACGGCACATCATGTGTTACTATGGCACCCGCTGCCACTACAGCCCCATGGCCAATCCGAACCCCCGGTTTGACAATGGCCCCATGGCCAATCCACACATCATGGCCAATCTCCACCAGTTTTCCCCGCCGCCTTTCGCGAAATTCGCCATCGAGCTTGGCACCCAGGAAATATTCGTTGGCGCGGTAGGTGATCTTGTGTTGGCTCACCCGCTCAATCGGATGTTCAAGCGCATTGATCCGCGCATTTGAGGCTATGGCGCAGAACTTTCCGATCCGCGCATAGATCACTTCCGCTTGGCGCTCGACATAGGAATAATCACCGAGTTCAGAATCGGAAAATGCCACGCGCTCCTTGATTTCAGTGAACCGCCCCAGCTTCGCATTGCGCAAAACGGCAGAGGGATGAACAATCGGCTCCCCATCGCGTGTCGCTTTCGGTGAATGGCGCTTTGGCAGCTTGCTCATGGCCGGCAGCCTAAAACAAAAGCCGCCCGGATTGGAGCGGCTTTTGCAAATCCGGAGATTTGAAACGATCAGGCAGCAGTTTTTTCTTCCAGCTTCTTGGCAACCGAGTTCTTGAGCTTGCGCGCCTTGGCGGAAAGTTCATCGCCATCAGCTTTCAAAAGA
>JAHFPK010000337.1 GCA_023266715.1 Hyphomicrobiales bacterium
TCCTTGTTCTCGCCGATGGAACGGTGATCGAAGGTCAGGGCTTCGGCGCTGAGGGCGAAGCCGTGGGCGAAGTCTGCTTCAACACCGCCATGACCGGCTATCAGGAAGTCCTGACCGATCCCTCCTACGCCGGCCAGATCGTCACCTTCACCTTCCCCCACATCGGCAATGTCGGCACCAATGATGACGACCTCGAAACCACCAACCTCGCCGCCTCTGCCGCCGTCAAAGCCTGCGTGGTGAAAGCCCCAATTACCGACCCCGCCAATTATCGCTCCCACAAGCATTTCGACAAATGGCTGAAGGCACGCGGCATCATAGGCCTCTCCGGCGTGGACACCCGCGAACTCACAAATCTCATCCGTGATAAGGGCATGCCCAATGGCGTCGTCGCCCACAACGCCAAAGGCAAGTTCGACGTGAAGAAATTGCTCGCCATGGCAAAAGCCTGGAGCGGCCTCGAAGGGCTTGACCTCGCCAAGGATGTCTCCCTCACCCAGCGCATGGACTGGGATGAGAAAGAATGGAACTGGACCGAAGGCTACACCAATGCCGAAGGCGGCGCTTATAAAGTCATCGCCGTCGATTACGGCCTGAAGCGCAACATCCTGCGCTGCCTCACGTCCGTGGGCTGCGATGTCACCGTCGTTCCCGCCAATGCCTCGGCCGCTGACATTCTCGCCATGAACCCCGATGGCATATTCCTGTCGAACGGCCCCGGCGATCCCGCCGCCACCGGCGAATATGCCGTGCCTGAAATCCAGAAGCTCATCGCCAGCGGCAAGCCCATCTTCGGCATCTGCCTCGGCCATCAAATGCTGGGCCTGGCGCTCGGTGCCAAAACCAAAAAGATGCACCAGGGCCACCACGGCGCCAATCATCCCGTCATGGATTTCACCACCAACAAGGTTGAAATCACCAGCATGAACCACGGCTTCACCGTGGACCGCCACACGCTGCCCGAAGGCGTCAAGGAAACCCATGTTTCGTTGTTCGATGGCAGCAACGCAGGCCTCGCCCTCGAAGGCCACCCCGTCTTCTCCGTGCAATACCACCCCGAGGCCTCTCCCGGCCCCCAGGACAGCCACTATCTCTTCACAAGATTTGTGGGCGAAATGGAAAAGGCAAAGGGCTAACGCTTCTTCATGCGAGATGTTTGCAACTATCGCCCTCTCCCGTCCAGCGTAGCGGCTGCGAAGCAGGATGGGAGAGGGTGCCCGACAGGGCGGGTGAGGGCTCTTTGCCACAAACTCAACTGCCGGTACGAACGGAAACAAAGGGCCCTCATCCGGCGCGTCGCGCCACCTTCTCCCATCCTTCGGACGGGAGAAGGCAAATTGTGTGATCATTCATAAGCGAACCCCCATGTCCTTCACCAAACTCGATGACCTCGGAAGAAAACTTGAAGCCCTGGAACATGCCCAGTCCATGCTCGGTGTCGATGAAGCGGTGCAGATGCCGTCAGGCGGCGGCGACAAGCGTGCCGAGGCCATGTCCATGCTCGCCGGCATGTACCACGAGATGGCGGCGGCCCCGGAAATCGCCGGGTGGATTGCCGAAGCCCGCAACGAAGACTTGAGCGACACGCAAAAAGTAGCGCTTAACGAATTTGAGCGCAGCTATATCAATCTCACCTGCCTCTCGTCGGATTTTGTCCGCCGTCAGGTGTCGGCCCGTGTGCGGTCCGAGCAGCTCTGGCGCACCCTTCGCCCCGCCGGAAACTGGAAAGAGTTTCTTCCCGCCTTTGAAGGCATCGTAAATCTGGCCCGCGAGGAATCCCAATTGCGCGCCGACGTACTCAAACTCTCGCCCTATGATGCGCTGATTGAGCAATATGACCCCGGCAGCCGCGTGGTCGACATTGCAACCGTGTTCACCGAACTTAAAACTTTCCTCAAAACCTTCATTCCAAAGGCCCTCGAAGCACAAGCAAAACGCCGCGCCAAAAATCCGCCCAAGCCGTTCAACGCCCCCTTCTCCATTGAGAAGCAAAAGGCGTTGGGCGAAGCCATGATGAAGGCCATCGGCTTTGATTTCACCCATGGCCGCCTTGACGTTTCGCACCATCCCTTCTGCGGTGGCGTGCCGTCCGACGTGCGCATGACCACGCGCTACACCACGAGTGAATTCCTCTCCTCCCTTATGGGCATTCTACACGAAACCGGCCACGGCCTCTATGAGCAGGGCCTCCCCAAGGAATGGGCCCATTGGCCCATGGGCAAGGCCCGCGGCATGGCGGCCCATGAGAGCCAAAGCCTGTTTGTTGAAATGCAGGTGGCGCGCAATCCCGCTTTCTGGAAATGGGCCATGCCCGTGCTGCGTGAACATCTGGGCGATGCCGCCATCGCCGGCTGGAGCCTTGAGGATATTCTCGCCCACGTCCACCGCATTGAGCGCGGCCTCATCCGCGTCGATGCCGACGAGGCCACCTATCCCCTGCATGTCATCCTGCGCTTTGAAATCGAGCAGCAGTTGATCGGCGGAAATCTGGGCGCAAAGGATGTGCCCGAAATCTGGGATGCCAGGATGAAGGAATATCTCGGCCTTTCAACAATCGACAATCCGAAAGACGGCCCCATGCAGGATGTCCACTGGCCCTCCGGCGCCTTTGGCTATTTTCCCAGCTATACCTTGGGCGCCATGATGGCTGCCCAGCAATGGGCCGCCGTCGAACGTGAGAACTCAAATGTCAGTGACGACATACGGAAAGGAAATTTCTCTGGCATCAATGACTGGCGCCGCAAAAACATCTGGTCGAAGGCCTCAACCCTTTCAACTCCGGAGCTGATGCGCGCCGCCACCGGCGAAACCCTGCAAGCCAAATACTTCACCGCGCATTTGAAGCGGCGCTACCTCGCCTGATCGTCACATAACTGTGATCACCGGATTTGGAACAATTTGCCGTCCTGTCCGTTGAGTTGCCGGATAGGAATGCGAAGTATTTCGCTTCCTCTGGAGAGGTCATTTGGAGTGGGAACAATGCTGAACAAAACTTTCACAATCATGGTGGGAACCATGCTGGGCCTCGGCACCTTGGCATTTTCAAGCGCCAGTGCCTCCGCCGCAGCCATGCTTCCTCTTTCATCCGTTGCTTCAGGCGAAGCAAATACCGCCAACGACGGCGTCATCCAGGTCAAACACAAACATAAATGGCACAATAACTACTACTCCGG
>JAHFPK010000338.1 GCA_023266715.1 Hyphomicrobiales bacterium
CGTAAACAGTCAGAGCCAAAGTGCGGGGAATAGGCGTTGCCGTCATCACCAGAAGATCGGTCGCCCGTCCGGCCTTGGCCTGGAGGGCAAGGCGCTGATGCACACCGAAACGATGTTGCTCATCTATGACAGCAAGGCCAAGGTTCTTGAATTCAACGCCTTCCTGAAACAGCGCATGGGTGCCGATGAGCAGGTCAATGTCACCATTGCCCAGCCGTTGCAGAATGTCATCGCGCTGCTTGCCCTTTTCGCGCCCCGTAAGAACCGCAGCCGAAATGCCGGCAGCCTGGCAAAGTGGAGTGAGCGACATGATGTGCTGGCGTGCCAGAATTTCGGTTGGAACCATAAAGGCCCCTTGCACGCCGCATTCCACAACGGTTGCGAGCGCCAGCAAGGCCACAATGGTTTTGCCCGATCCAACATCGCCTTGCAGCAGGCGCAGCATCCGCGAGGTTGAGGCCATGTCACTTTGAATTTCCGCATTGGCGAATGTCTGCGCCGCGGTCAACCGGTAGGGCAGGGCGGCGATGATTTTCGCTTGCATCTCGCCGCTGCCGACAAAGCTTCGCCCCGCCGCCCGCTTCATGTGGCTGCGCACCAGGCTGAGCGCAAGCTGGTTGGCCAGCAGTTCATCATAGGCGAGACGCAGATGTGATGGCGAATTGATCGATGGAGTCTCGCTGATCTGCGGATTGTGCAGGATCTTCAACGCCGAGGAAAAATCAGTCCAGCCCTGTCTCTGCTTCCAGGCCGCATCCTGCCACTCCGCCAGTTGCGGCAATCGCTCCAGGGCCGTTCGAATTGCCCGCCCCAGGATTTTCGGTGAGAGTCCGGCGGTGAGCGGATAGACCGGTTCAATCAGCGGCATGTGGCCGAACTCTTCCGCCGTCAGAATATGATCCGGATGGGCGATCTGCGGCTCGCTGCCATACCAGCTGATTGCACCGGAGATAAAACGCGTCTCGCCTTCCGGCAGGCTGCGCTTCAGATGGTCGACGAAGGCATGAAAAAACACCAGGGTCAGGGTTCCCGTGTTGTCGGAAACCTCAACCCGGTAGGGAAGTTTCTTGTTGAAAGGCGGCGGCGGCTTGTGACGGCCAACCTTAACTTCGATGGTTACAATGCCATCCCTTGGCAGATCAGCAATGCTCGGGCGAAAGCGCCGATCGACAACCCCGCTGGGCAAATGGAACAGCAGATCAACTATGCGCGGTGGTGCAGCAGCATCGCCGCGGAGAAATTTCGCCAGAACCTTGTCAAGCTTTTGGCCAATGCCCTTGATGCCGGAAGCGCTTGCAAAGAGGGGATTCAGAACAGAAGGACGCATTGCACTATTTTGTTAGGGAAGGTGTTGCAGCGCAAGTGCAGAAGCGGCTAATCAGGCAGCCAATGACATACCCAGCTGAGCCCATTGAATTGCGCCGGAAACGTCTTCTATGGCGCAGCAGCCACCGTGGCATCAGGGAAATGGACCTGTTTATGGGCAGTTTTGCCCAAACCCGTCTGCCGACCATGACAGAAAGCGAATTAAGCGCCTTTGAGGGCCTGATTGACCTGCCGGACCAGGAATTGCTGTCGTGGATTACTGGGGAAGCGGCTGTGCCTTCAACGCTCAGCAATGCGCTCCTTTCAGAACTTCTCAAGTTTCGTCCATGATTGACCTGTCAAAACTTGTTCCACGCCTGAAAGTTTCCGGACGCATTCAGCTATCGGGAGTTCCGCAAGGCCTTGATGCGATGTTAATGCCGCAATTGGCTGGACATTTGGGAAATGTGCCACTGCTCCATATCTGCGTGGATGACCAGCGCCTTTCGACTCTCGCCGAGCAGATCGCGTTCTTCGCCCCGGACCTCGAGGTGCTGCGTTTTCCCGCCTGGGATTGCCTGCCTTATGATCGTGTGTCGCCTTCTGCGGATGTTTTGGCGCGAAGAATTTCAACCCTTGCGCGGCTCAACAAGAAAAGTAACAAACCGTGCCTGGTGCTGACCACCGTAAATGCGGTCCTTCAGTACGTGGTGCCGCGTGAAACCATCGGAAAATCCTCCTTCAGTGCCGCGCCCAGCCAGCGGGTAAATAGCGACGCGTTGCAAGCATTTCTCGGAAGCAACGGCTTTTCGCGGGTAGGCACCGTTCTTGACCCTGGTGATTTCGCTGTGCGTGGTGGCATCATCGATATCTTTCCGCCTGGGGCAGAAAATCCCGTGCGGCTTGATTTCTTCGGCGACACGCTCGAATCAATGCGCGAGTTCGATGCGCAGTCCCAACGTTCAACGGCAACGCTGCGTAAGTTAACTCTTACTGCTGCCAATGAAGTTCTGCTTTCACCGGAGGCCATAGGCCGTTTTCGCACGGGTTATGCCGCAGCCTTCGGCGGTCTGGATTTGAATGACCCGCTTTATGAATCGATAACGAACGGGCGGCGTTACCAGGGCATGGAACACTGGATGCCTCTGTTTCATGAACGCCTTGAAACGCTGCTGGATTATTTGCCGGAGTCACCCCTTTCGCTGGACCACGCCGCCGATGACTCCATGGCCGCGCGGCACGAGCAGGTCGCCGAGTTTTACGACGCGCGGCGGGAAGCGCGCGACAAGGGATCCTTCGGAGCTGCACCCTATAAGCCCCTGACCAGTGAGAGGCTTTACATCAGTGAGACTGAGTGGAAACAGTTAATGGCTGATCGCACGACCCTCGCCATATCTGCCTTTGAAAGCCCGGACTCTTCCAGCATTTCATTTGGCGGCAGAAGAGGGCGGAGCTTCGCGGCCGAGCGCACGCAAACTGGCCTGAGCATCTATGAAGCCGTAAAAACCCATTCGGAAGACCTGCACAAGGCAGGCAAGCGTGTTCTCATTGCCAGCTGGACCGAAGGCTCGCAGGAACGGCTCCACACCATTTTAAAGGACCACGCCCTGGCTCCCGTTGCCAGTGCGGCAACCTGGGCCGATGCCAGTACCCGTGATGCCGCTATCGTGAGTCTCGTCATTCTGGGGCTTGAGGAAGGCTTTGAGACCGACAATCTCGCAGTCATCGCTGAACAGGATATCCTGGGCGACCGTCTGGTTCATAAAGCCCGCAGGAGCCGCAAGGCCGCCGATTTCCTGTCGGAGCTTTCCTCCGTCTCTCCTGGCGATCTTATGGTGCACGTAGATCATGGTATTGGCCGCTTTGA
>JAHFPK010000058.1 GCA_023266715.1 Hyphomicrobiales bacterium
CCGTAGACGATGGACAGCGCGCCCGCGAGCACGATCAGCCAGAGAGTGGAGGTCATGAATTAACCCTTTTGTTTGTGTTGCCCCGGGGCAATCCAGACACGCGAATCCCCGCCTGTCCGTCCCCTGCCCCGGATTGATGGCTGGGATATGCCAAATCGGGCAAAAAGAAGCAATGGCCAGTATTGCGGATGGGTCAGACCTTAGTATGATGCCTTTAACCCGCTATTTTCATGGAGAATGTGGTCATGGCCGAACGGACAGCCTCCTGTAGTTGCGGGCAACTCACGGTTCAGATTTCAGGCGAGCCGGTGCGGGTTTCGATCTGCCATTGCCTGGCCTGCCAAAGGCGCACCGGCAGCGTTTTTGGTGAACAGGCCCGATTCAGACGGGAAGATATCAGAAGGATTTCCGGGCATTCAACCGAGTATAGAAGGGTGGGGGATGAGGGCAGCGTCATATCATTTCGCTTCTGTCCGACCTGCGGAGCTACGGTTTACTACACGATCAATGATAATCCAGAATTGGTCGCCATTCCGGTTGGCGCCTTCGCTGATCCCAGTTTCCAAACGCCCGTCCGCTCAGTTTATGAATCCCGCAAACATGAATGGGTTGTTGTTCCGGACGGGCCGGGTATTGAGCATTTGGATTAGGTAGCGTGCTTTAAATTCCACGATTGCCAAGCAATGAGCAGCAAGGCCAGCAGCGCGATTGGGAAGATGGCGATATTTATGAAGCCCCAGCCGGCAGCCGCCAACAACTTTCCGGAGCTGAATGAGGCAATTGCCACGACAGCAGACATGATGAAATCATTGGCGCCCTGCACCTTGCCGCGCTCGGAGGGCGTGTAGCAACTGGTGAGCATTGTGGTGCCGCCAATGAAGCCGAAATTCCAGCCCAGGCCCAGCAAGATGAGCGCCACGGCAAAGTTTCCGAAGGTAATGCCTACGAGGCCGACAATTGCGGCAACAATCAGAATTGCCATGCCGCTAGCCGCAATTTTTGGCGCACCAAATCTTACGATCAATTGTCCGGTAAAGAAGCTTGGCACGAACATGGCCAGCACATGCCACTGAATGACCCATGACGCATCGGTCTTGTCAAAGCCGCAACCCACCATGGCCACTGGCGCTGCCGTCATCATGAAGTTCATCATACCATAGGCCAAAGTTCCGCTTGCCATGGCAACGATGAGCTTGGGCTGGCGCAGCAGCTCCTTCCAGGGGCGGCGCGGGCCATGCACGTCTGCCGCGGTTGGCTTCGGCAATTTGAGCAGCTGGAGCACGGCAATGGCAATCAGCGCAATGACGGCAACGGCGATGTAGGAGCCAGCAAAGGTAAAAGGAGCCAAGAGGTCCGAGGTGCCGCTGGAAATGAGCGTACCCGCCACGGCTGCCACAACGCCGCCCGTGAGCACCCAGGAAATGGCCATGGGCCTCATGGTTTCGCTTGCGCCTTCAACAGCGGCAAAGCGGTAAAACCCGCTGGTTGACTGGAATACGCCCTGAAGGGCCGTGGCAAAGCAAAACAGGGCAAAGTCTTTTGTGTAAATCGCATAGACGGAAAGGAGGGCACCCACTACGCAAAGGGCTGCGCCAGTTAAGAAAACCGGCACGCGCCCGATGCGCTGCATGATCAACGAGGCTGGAATTGTGGTGAGGGCAGAACCCAGGACAAAAGCTGTAATGGGCGCTGTGGCAAGACCGGCATTGGGCGCAAGCATTAGGCCCACCAGACTGCCAGTCGCAAAAACCGTGATCACGCAGCAGGAATAGAGCGCCTGGGAGATTGCCAGCAGAAGGATGTTTCGCTTGGCCAGGGCGACGTCGGTCACGCGGCGAACTCGCCGGGCCTGCGATTGCGCGCCAGGGTGTTCAGTACGCCATTGATAAAGCGGGGTTCTTCTTCACCAAAAAAGGCTCCCGCCACGTCGAGGTATTCACTTATCGACACGCGGGTCGGCACTTTTTCCATGAACATGATTTCAAAAGCTGCGGCACGAAGAATGGCGCGCACCGTGGCATCAAGCCGGTGAATGGGCCAAGCCTTGTCGAGAATGGCGTCCACGGTGGGGTCAATAGTTGCCTGCTCGCGTACGGCGCCATCAACAACTTCCTTCAGGAATTTGTAATCGGCATCGCCGCATTGGCCGTCTTCAAAATTTTCACCTGTTGCACGGCTCAAAAACTGCGCAAGGGTTTCACCCACGTCAGTTCCGGCCAGGTCCATTTGGTAAAGGGCCTGCACGGCGCCAAGGCGGGCGGCGCTGCGTTCAACCGGTTTTGCGCGCTTGCTGGTCATCGTGTGAATTTCTTTTTCATGGCGCGCTTGTGATGGATCATGGTGAGAGCTGCTTGTGCCGCACCACCGCCCTTGTCACCGTCAGAAGTTTTTGCCCGCGCCCAGGCTTGCTCTTCGGTTTCGCAGGTCAATATGCCATTGCCAATGCAAAGGCCTTTCAGAGCGAGATCCATGAGTCCGCGCGCGCTTTCATTGGAAACGATTTCGTAGTGCATGGTTTCGCCGCGCAAGACACACCCCAATGCCACATAGCCATCGTAACGCTTCGAGGCTTCCGCAATTGCAATTGCTCCCGGAAGTTCCAAGGCGCCAGGCACGACAACATGATCCCATGTGGCACCGGCGCGTTCTATCGCAGCAACAGCACCTTTTACGAGTTCATTGCACAGGTCTGCGTAATAGCGCGCTTCAAGAATAAGAAGTCGGGCCTTCAGCTTTCCGGACGCAACAGTTTTCTTTTCGACTTTCATGACTTCCCAAACTCAGCAAGACGCGCCACATAGCGCGCCAGCATATCTATTTCAATGTTAACGGCATCGCCCTCGCGCGCATGACCCCATGTGGTGACCGCTTGGGTATGGGGAATGATGTTCACCCCAAACTGATTGCTTTCCACTTCATTCACGGTGAACGAGGTTCCATCAAGGGTGACGGAACCTTTCTGCGCAATAAAGCGAGCAATGTCATCTGGTGCCTTGAAACGAAAGCGCTTGGAGTCGTCTTCCGGCGTGATGGAGATAATTTCGCCTAGACCATCGACATGGCCGGAGACGATATGGCCACCGAGCTCATCGCCCATTTTCAAGGCGCGCTCCAGATTGATGCGGGTTCCCGCTTTCCAATTCTTCAACGTTGTTTTGGAAAGTGTTTCGGCGGAGGCTTCAACCGTGAAAGTGCCCCGCCCGACTTTTGATTTGCTCATTTCAATGGCGGTCAAGCAGCAGCCGGAACAGGCAATTGAAGCCCCCACAGCAATGCTTTCCGGCGCATAGGACGTGGCAATCACAAAACGGATGTCGCCACGCTTTTCAACGCCTACAACTTCGCCAATATCAGTGACTATCCCGGTGAACATGGGGCCGTTCATAGACGGTCAAAGTATCGGTTCCAAGCACTTCCTTTTGGGTGGGTTTAAAGCGCTTTTCGAGCGCTGACAGTGGCGTATCGGCAATGGCGTCAATGCCTTGCGGACCAATAACTGTCGGGCTTTGAAAGAGCTGCACTTCGTCAATCAAACCGGCCTCAAGAAAACTTTGCGAGATATGGGAGCCGCCTTCAACCAACAGTCGGTTGATGCCTCTTTCCGCAAGCCGCTCCATCGCATTGGTAAGATCCACCCAGCCGCCAGCAGTTTGCTTGCAGTCTATCACCGTTATGCCAGCGCTGACCCCGCCTTTGCGGGTGGACAGAATCCAGACAGGCACCTGCTCAGCTGTTTTCACGAGCCTAGCCTCGGATGGGATGGAAAGCCGGGTGTCCGCCACAATACGAATAGACGAACGGGCTTCCATTCCTGGCAAGCGGCAGGTCAAATCTGGATCATCAATCAAAACCGTACTGAGGCCTACGAGAATTGCATCACTCTGGGCACGCATCAGATGAACTCGAGTTTTTACTTCCTCACCAGTTATGGAAGTTCGTTGCCCCGGACCTGCAGAGATTTTTCCATCGGCAGAAACTCCAATCTTTAGAGTAACATAGGGGCGCTTCTTCTGGATCCTGGTTAGGAATCCCGCAAGGTCTTGTGTTGCCTCCTCGGCGCAAATACCGGTTTTAACGGTGATGCCCGCAGCTTTCAAAATGGCGTGGCCGCCGCCGGAAACACGAAGGTCAGGGTCTTCCAGGGCGGTAACGACACGGGCAAGGCCCGCATTGACCAGGGCTTCAGCGCATGGCCCAGTACGGCCATGGTGGGCGCAGGGTTCGAGGGTGACATAGGCGGTGGTGCCCTTGGCGGCATCACCCGCCATTTTGAGGGCCTCGGTTTCGGCATGGGGCCTGCCGCCGGGTTGGGTCCAGCCGACACCTAAAACCCTGCCATCCTTAACGACAACGCAGCCCACAGGTGGGTTCTCCGCGGTGGTGCCAAGTGCACGGCGACCCAGGCGCAGGGCGTAGTCCATCCAGCGCCGGTCGGGGTTCAATTCCCCTCGCTTTCGCCCTCGTCGCTGGCGAGTTCGCCGATCAGCTCCTCAAAATCCTTGGCTTCGCGGAAATTCTTGTAGACCGAGGCAAAGCGCACATAGGCCACGTCATCGAGCGCCTTTAGCGCCTCCATGATGAGCTTGCCTACGGTTTCCGACTTGATTTCACTTTCGCCGAGGCTTTCCAACCGCCGCACGATGCCGGAGACCATGCGCTCTATCCGCTCGGGTTCAACCGGGCGTTTGCGCAGGGCTATTTGCACCGAGCGCATGAGCTTGTCACGGTCAAAGGGCACCCGCCTGCCGGTTTTCTTGATCACCATGAGCTCGCGGAGCTGCACCCGCTCAAAAGTGGTAAACCGTCCGGCGCAGTCCGGGCAATAACGCCTGCGGCGGATCGCTGCTCCATCTTCCGTGGAGCGTGAATCCTTAACCTGGGTTTCTTCGTTACTGCAGAATGGGCAGCGCATGCATCACTTTCACGAGTAGATCGGGAAGCGTTTGGTAAGAGCCAGGACCTTGCGCTTGACCGCAGCTTCTACCTTAGCATTGCCCTCTTCACCATTCTTCGCAAGGCCATCGAGAACCTCAATTATCAAAGCACCCACTTCCTTGAACTCCGCCACGCCAAAGCCGCGCGTGGTGCCGGCGGGCGTGCCTAGCCTTATGCCGGAGGTGATGGTGAAGGGCGCTGGGTCGAAGGGAATGCCATTCTTGTTGCAGGTGATATAGGCGCGGCCAAGGGCGGCCTCAGAGGCCTTGCCGGTCAGTCCCTTCTTGCGGAGGTCTACCAACATCAAATGGGTATCGGTGCCACCTGAGACGAGATCACAGCCGCCTTTGATCATGGCATCTGCGAGTGCCTTAGCATTGGCAGCCACTTGGGCGGCGTATTTTTTAAAGGCTGGACGCAGCGCCTCACCAAAGGCCACGGCCTTGGCGGCAATCACATGCTCCAGAGGACCGCCTTGGAGACCAGGGAACACGGAAGAATTGATCTTCTTGCCGATGGCCTCATCGCGCGTGAGGATCATGCCACCACGGGGGCCGCGCAGGGTCTTATGGGTGGTGGTGGTCACGACATGGGCATGCTCAAGCGGATTGGGATGCACACCGCCCGCCACGAGGCCCGCAATGTGGGCCATGTCCACCATGAAATAGGCACCAACGCTGTCAGCAATTTGACGGAAGCGGGCGAAATCGAGAAAGCGCGGATAGCCCGAGCCGCCCGCGATAATCAGCTTCGGCTTCACCTCAAGCGCCTGGGCGGCAAGTTTGTCATAGTCAATCAGGTGATTATCTTCGCGCACCTTGTAAGGGGCAACCTTGAACCACTTGCCCGACTGGTTCACGGGCGAGCCGTGGGTCAAATGCCCGCCACAGGCGAGATCGAGACCCATATAGGTGTCACCGGGCTGCAGCAAAGCAAAGAACACGGCTTGGTTGGCCTGAGCGCCGGAATGGGGCTGCACATTGGCGAAGGAGCAATCGAACAGCTTGCAGGCGCGCTCAATGGCGAGGTTTTCGGAAACGTCCACATACTGGCAGCCGCCGTAATAGCGCCGGCCGGGGTAACCTTCCGCATACTTGTTGGTCATGATGGAGCCTTGCGCCTCCATCACGGCACGGGAGACGATGTTCTCGGAAGCGATAAGCTCAATTTCGTTCTGCTGGCGGTGAAGCTCATCGGCAATGGTCTTGGCAACCTTGGGATCAGTCTTGCTGAGCTTTTCCTTGAAGAAGCCGGGGAACAAGGGAGCCTTCTTTGCTTTGGCCTTGGCGGCTGGTTTCTTGACGGTTTTCTTGATTGCTTTCTTGGCCATATTGGTCCCTTGCCCTGATTCCGAGTTTCGGCTGCAAAATAGCGAAAGCCGTGTTGGGGTCCAGTAATATATGGCCGCAGCAGACAAAGCGCCGGGGAAACGGCGTAGCTCATTAGAATTGCGGCAATTACGCCGCGCGTTGCAGCATCATCTCGGTCCAGAGCTGGTCCAGGGCTGCGACAAGCTTGGAGATTTCGAGTTCGCCGTGGAGCGGACCTGGGGTCAGGCGCAGCCGCTCGGTGCCTTTGGGGACCGTGGGGTAATTGATGGGCTGGACATAGATTGAAAAGTCGGCCAGCAGGCGATCCGTCAGGGCTTTGCATTTGACGGGATCGCCCACGATCAGGGGTACGATGTGACTTTCGGTTTCGGTTACAGGAAGCCCGCGCGCCTTCAAGGATACCATCAGCAGTTTGGCATGCTTGCTTTGCAACTGACGTTCAAGGTTGCTCTCTTTGAGATGACGGATGGCAGCCGTGGCACCTGCTGCAATGGCTGGCGCAATTGAGGTGGTAAAGATGAAGCCTGGGGCAAAGGACCTGATGGCATCAATGATGGTGGCGTTGGCGGCGATGTAGCCGCCCATGAGGCCGAAAGCCTTGGCGAGCGTGCCCTCAATGATATCAATTTCGTCGAGCAAACCATCGCGTTCGGCAATACCGCCGCCGCGCGCGCCATACATGCCAACAGCGTGGACTTCATCGAGATACGTCAGAGCGCCATAACGCTTGGCGAGAGTACAGATTTCCTCCAGTGGAGCAATGTCGCCATCCATCGAATAGACGGATTCAAAGGCAATCAGTTTTGGACGCTCCGGAGCCAGCATTTTCAATTTCGCTTCGAGATCGGCCAAATTATTGTGACGCCAGATCAGTTTTTCGCCGCCGCCATGGCGAATGCCCTCGATCATTGAAGCATGATTCAATTCATCAGAAAGTATAATGCAGTTTGGCAAGGCCCGCACGAGGGATGAAAGCGTTGCCTCATTGGCCATGTACCCGGAATTGAAAAGAAGGGCCGCTTCCTTGCCATGCAGGTCAGCCAATTCCTGCTCAAGTTCGACATGGTAGTGCGTGGTGCCGGAAATGTTGCGCGTGCCGCCGGAACCGGCGCCCACGTCGTCTATGGCTTCGTGCATGGCCGCAAGGACGGCAGGATGCTGGCCCATGCCGAGGTAGTCGTTGGAACACCAGACGGTGACTTCACGCTCTCCGCCCTGTCCGCGGTAAAGGGCACGGGGAAACCTGCCCCTTACGCGGCAGATATCGGCAAATTCGCGGTAACGGCCTTCTGTCTTCAACTGGCTGATGGCCTGCGCCAGAATGCTGTCATAGCCTTGTGGTGTCATGGGCAAACATTAGCCAAATGAATTTGCTACGTACCTTGCGCGAAATTGCGCAGGGTCAGTTCGTCGCAGAAGCGGTTGATTCCGGCTTTTCTACGGGCTTTACAATTGGCTTTGCCACTGCTTCGACCTTGCAATCCTTTGGCAACTTGCCGTCTTTGTCAGGCTTGCACAGGTCTTCCGTTTTCTTGGCAGCAGGAGTTTCCGGCTTCACCACTTTTTTCGTCGTTGTCGAGGCAACTTTGGTGGTGACCTTCAGCGGCGTTTTCTTGGAGTCGGCAACGGTTGTTTTCTTTTTTGGCATTGCGGCGATCTTCTTCACAATCTTTTTCTTGGCAATTTTTGAATCGTCATTGTTCCAATTGAAGAGACCTGCGCTCCTGGTCTTTTTAACTTTGGATTTTGAGTCCTCGTCATCGACATTTCTTGCTGACCGTCTGCCAAACCAGAAAAAACTATCGGCTTCCGCTTCATCAAGTGACGCTACCTGGCGCGGGATTGGCTTCAGGACAAAGCGCTCGCCAGACGCGGTCTTTTCGCCAACGGGTAAAGGCTGGCCAACAATAAACCCAGTACCATCCAAGCCGTAAACATCACCCCGGAAAGCCACTATCCCGTCTGATGTTGGCCACGCGGTGAGATAGGCAACGCGGAGTTGGGGCGGTGCGACAAGCGTCACATCGAGGCGCTCAAGCGATTGGGCCAAATCCTCAATGCGATTGGGATCAAATCCATCCTGACCGTTCAGGATCCAATTCAGGAGAACTGCGACCTTTTGAACACGCACACAACCTGAACTGTAGAAACGGCCACTGCTTTCAAAGAGGTGCTGTTCGGGCGTGTCATGCAGGTAAATCCCGAAGGGACTGGGAAAATTGATCTTGGCCGTAGCCATGGCATTTTCGCCGCCGGGCTCCTGCCTGAAGTGGTAATTGTCAACAATGGCCCTGCGCCAGTTGATACGCCGCGGGTTAACTTCAGGTCCGCCGACACCTTCAAACACCTTCATATTCATTTTTTGCAGGATAGAGGTATTGCCGCCCATTATCTTTGGAATGATGTCCCGCTCGACAATGGATGCCGGGGCGTTCCAATAGGGATTGAATTTGATTTCCGAGAGAGCCGTCATCACCACGGGCGTTGGCCGTGCGGGGCGCCCTACAATGGCGTTGTGCCGGGAGAAAACCCGGCTTCCTTCCACTGTCTCGATTTGCTGGGCAGGAACGTTCACTACAATATAGCGGTCACCGAGATCCTTGGAATACTCGGCGATGCGGGGAATGTTTGCCCGGATTGTCGATAGTCTTTCGGCAGCAGAGATATTTAATGCCTGCAGAGTTGGGCCATCTACCTGTCCACTAACGCCCAAGCCATTATTGCGCTGGAAATGCATCACAGCATCTTGCGTTGCCGTGGTAAAGATGGAAGCAAACTCACCCTCGGCTGCCTCTGGACGCACGTAACCTTCAATGAACAGGCGTTGATTGAGTGCTGCCACCCCATTGCCCTCGGCGCCCTTCTTGTAGCTGCCTTTCGGCACTTTGGGCCAACCGCCGTTACTGACGACGGCAGCATATTTGTTTTCAGCCTGTTGCAGCGCTGCAACACCACCGAGGGACAGCATGGGTTCGACGATCTGATTTGTGAAAACTTCAGTCTCTGTCGTGGCCTTGCCAGAAGCTATTGGGGTAAAACCATGATCCGACGGTGCATAGGATCCTAACAGGCCAGATTTCTGAAGCCTTTTCAACCGATTAGCGTCGCGCGCTTCATCCGATTGTTCAGCCTTGGCGATTGATGCATTGAGCATTGATGTGCCGAGCATCACCACGAGTGAAACGGCAAGAACCCTTGCAATTATCAAATTGCCCGCAGAACCAATTTTCAAAATCATTATTGCCTCATTGCCACTCTGCGCCGGGCCTCTTTTGGGCTTTCGGCGAAAATCGTTCCATAATCAATTCACATGTACCAGCCCAGGTGCGACTCGTCAAAAGCCAGCACTGGAGCCCCACATCTGCGTTAGCCCGCTAAATCAGGCAAGAATCCGGTAAAAGAGGCGCTGGAAAGGGATTTTCAAACAAAAAAAAGCCCTGAGGCTTTTCGGCCACAGGGCTTAGGTGCTCCAAATCCACGTTAAAGGCGATAAAGAATCTGGTCGGTCCAGAAACGCTCCAGGCGGGTAAGCGCCTTGTTCAGGCGATCAAACTCGTCGATCGAGAGACCAACCACTTCTTCAACGGCCTGAAGCTGACGGTTGTAAAGCATGTCTATGCGGTCGCGAATAACCTGGCCTTTCGGCGTCAGTTTCACCCGCACGGAACGCTTGTCGGCGCTTGAGCGCTCGTGGTTCACGTAACCGGATTCAACGAGCTTCTTGAGATTGTAAGAAACGTTGGAGCCTTGATAGTGTCCACGAGTTTTAAGCTCACCTGCCGTAAGTTCTGAATCGGCAATATTGAACAGGAGAAGCGCCTGTACGGGATTTACTTCCGGTTCACCGGAACGTTCAAAATCATCCTTGATCACATCGAGCAAGCGGCGATGCAGCCGCTCAATCAGCGTCAAGGCTTCTATATAGCGATACTTGATTTCCTTCCGTTGCGGTGCAACTTCCACGGCACGGACTCCCCCAACAACTTGAGTATTCATGTTAGCCACCTATCCCTTGTTTGTGAGGCCGGCTTCTTTTGTCCGTTCCTCTGATGGCACGAGAATACGCTGGGGGATTTAAGACGACCTGAACAGTCTGGGTAAATTTATCCTTATATTTTCGATAGTTTGTTGCTTTTTAAAAGACAGTTTATGGAGTCTTTTTTTCCTATGTTAATCAAAGACAACCAACTTTGGTTAAAAAGAATAGCGCGGGAAACGATCCCCGTGCGGACTGGTTCATGGTTAATTTTTGTTAGCGGCTTGCAACCTCGGCAAGACCTGCCTTAAACGGGTTTCGCCCACTCCATTGCAGCTCTGATAATTCGCGCGGGCTTCAGCGGACTTCATAACTTTCAAAACCGTGGCTTTCCCAAATTGAGAAACCACCGCCTGATGGTCCTTCACGACAGCCCGGTAAAAAGCATTCATCTTGCGTTTCGAAAGATAGGTGTATCGCCGTCCCAGGAAATAGGTTTCAGTTATTCTTTCATAGGTGGAAAGGCTGTCCCTCAGAACCGGTGTCGCAACGGCAACTGCGGGTTCTGGCGTGCCAGTTTCTTCTTCCGTTGCCTTATTGATTGTATCAAGCGCAGCGACCAATGTTTCCTCTACTTCAATGCTGGCCTCTGTTCCACGGGATATCACCTGGCCCTCGTTCCGCCCAGAGTCCAATGTGGAGTGGTTATTGCCATTGAGGTTTTTTCCACCGCAGCAACCTCCGCCTTTGCCACATGGGTTGAAAGTTCATCTCTTTCGGACAGTGTGAGAACATTGCATTTGTTACCAACTACCGCGGACTTTGCCAGCAATTCCAGCGTCCGCTCAATTCCTGCTGTTTCCGCGAGGGCGGGTTTCGTGGCAAGTGGTAAAAATGGCAGCGCCACGATTGGAAGTGTAATAAGGAATTGCGAAAATCTATGCATCTGGCAACCGGACCAGTTGCTATAATTCAACGGGCAATATGGATAACGGAGGGCCGTTAATTCGATTAAAATTCGAAACAATTCCTGATAGTTTGGTTAACGTTATCTTGCGAACCGTTTAGCGGCCGATGAGCCCTGCGACCATGGCCCTATTCTGTTTTTGACGGGGACTTGATAGAAAGCCCGGATGACTCCCTCTAAATCACCGCCCCAAAGCTTTCCTGCCACGCGCATGCGACGCAATCGCAAGGCGGCATGGTCGCGGGCTTTGATTGCTGAAAATACCCTGAAAACCTCGGATCTCATCTGGCCAATGTTTGTCATTGATGGCGAAAATACCACGGACCCTGTTGCTTCAATGCCAAGGGTGGTACGCTATAGTGTTGATCTGGCGGTGCGGAAAGCCGCGGAAGCCGCCGCTTTAGGCATTCCCCTCATCGCACTCTTTCCAAACACCAAGCAGGCCTTAAGGACCGCCGATGCCCGGGAGGCACTCAACGGGAATAATCTCGTTTGCCGGGCCGTGCGGGCCATTAAAGC
>JAHFPK010000339.1 GCA_023266715.1 Hyphomicrobiales bacterium
GGCTCGAGGGTTTTACGGTCGCGAACCAGTTCAACGCCGATGGCCAGGCCCACACCGCGGACGTCACCTATCAGGCTGTGTTTGGTTTTCAGATTGGCGAGGAGACCGCGCAGATGGGCACCCGTCGTTCTGGCATTTTCAATAAGCCGCTCATCGCGAATGACATCGAGCACAGCGATGCCTGCGGCGCAGGAGACGTTATTGCCGCCGAAGGTAGAAAAAAAGGCGGCTGACTTGGTGAAGTGCTCAAGGATCTCCGGCCGGGTGACAATAACGCCTATGGGGTGGCCATTTCCCGCTGGCTTTCCGATTGTCACAAAATCAGGCACCACGCCATGATGCTGGTGGCCCCACATGGCTGTTCCCATGCGGCCAAAACCTGACTGCACCTCATCAGCGATAAACAATCCGCCAGCTGCCCTCACCCGATCGGCAATCGTCTGCAAATATCCCGGTGGAGCATCGAGCATGCCGTTGGTCATGAACGCGGAATCAATCATGACCGCCGCCAAACCGTGCGGGGACATTGCATGGGAATCAATGGGCTGCTCGGCCAGCGCCGCGTACCGCTCGGCCAATTGGTTTTCGCCACGCTTGTATGGCCCACGATAACCATCGGGCGGAGGCAGAAGACGCATGTGTGGAGCCTTCCAATATTCCACCGCATTCGACGGCGAGAAGGCATCAGTGGCATCTGTAATGCCATGATAGGCAAACTCCATGGCGAGACCGCCGCTTTTCCCCGTCCATGCCGTGGCCATGCGCCAGGCCACATCATTGGCTTCGCTGCCAGAATTCACATAAACAACAGCGCTCAGACTCTTGTGCAACGTGGCGGTCAGCCGCTCGGCATAGAGAATGGACTCATCAGTCACATAACGCGTGTTGGTGTTAAGAGTGCGCATCTGCCTTGCGATGGCTTCATTCACATAGGGGTGGCAGTGGCCGACATGGGGAACGTTGTTGTAACAGTCGAGGTAGTTGCGACCGTCATCTGCCGTGAGCCAGACGCCTTCCCCCTTTATCATATGCAATGGTGAATCATAGAAAAGCTGAAGCCGGCTGCCTAAGACATTGTGTCTGCGAGACAGCAAGTCTGCCAAGGTTTCCGTGGTCGTTTGGGTTTTTTGCGGAAATGCGGCGGCGCGGCGCAGTTCGTTTTCAAAACCGTGGCGGCGTGGACCTTGCATCTCATCGAGCAAAGGAAAGGTCCGTTCGGCAAAATCAGTGAGATATCCATGATCCTCGGCTCCGCCTTGCGCACGCAACCGCAGAAGCAGCGGCGTCATCAGCAGGCGGGTTTCGATCAGTGGCAGCAAGACATCCAGTTCGGCTTCCTCAAGCGGCGTGACACTGCGATAGCCCGCGGTGACATCAAACATGATCTGGGCATTGTTGGCGCCTGGTTGAATAAAGTCCGCTATCGTGTTGGCCAAATCCTGTATCAACGCGCCGTGGATCATGTCGCCGAAATCAATGATGCCAGTTATGGAACCGGATTCAACAAGCGTGTTGAAAGGGTGCACGTCACCATGAATAATCTGGCTGCGCAGTTCTTCGAGTCTCGGCAGCGTCTCCTCGCAGAAGCCTTTCAGAAGCTGTCGCGATCTCTTCTGCTGCTTTGCAGGAAGAATGGATAGGTGTTCTAAGAGCTGTGGGAGGCTGCGATGGTCCCATGCAAGATTGCGTGATGCTGGCGCGCCATCCACAAAGCCGCGCAATGCGCGCCCCAGTCTCGCCAGCAACTGGCCCAGCTTGTAAAGCTGTTCACTGCTCAGCCTGCCCTCGCCAATGATTGATCCAGGCACATATGACAACACCATCGCGCAATGTGTGACGCCATCTGCGTTGAGCCTGGCAAGGGCTTGCCCCTTTAGGGTGCGCCTGACCCGCGGAACTGGCAACTGGACGTCAACCCTTGCGATGTGTTCAAGGGCACGCAGTTGCGAAGTGAAAATGGTCTCATCCTCATGGGCGTTGCAGAGTTTGAAAACCCACCGTGCTCCATTTGCCTCTGTGACGCAAAAATTCTGATCGCGCTCGCCTTCAAGCCGCTTCCAAACGCCATTCAGGCCAAATTGGTGCGAAGCAAAATCTGCCAGGATTTCTTCCGGAACATTTGGTGGTTGCAGCGAGTTCAACATAAGTTGGTCGACGCTCCGTTGTTCATTTCATTGTAATTATTACGCTATTAAATTTTGATTGACAATTCAGTCAATATCCAGCGAAAGTTATCTATAGTCAATAGCCAATGGCTTGAGCCTTAACAATGCACCGCAATTCGCGCGATCTCTCGAAATCCAATGCGCAGTATCAGAAGGCATTGAAGCGCCTGCCTCTCGGCGTTGCATCAACTTTCCGCTATTGGGGTGATGACCGCACGATCTATGTGCACCATGGCAAGGGTGGGCGCACATGGGACATCGACAACAATTGTTATGTTGATTACCGCCTGGGCTATGGTCCGGCCATTTTGGGTTATGCCGATGACCGGGTGGACGAAACCGCACGCAAAGGCATGGAAGTCGGCGGCGTGTTTGCGCTCTCGACGGAACGCGAGCTCGTCGTGGCGGACCGCATGGCCAAGATGGTGTCAGGTGTCGAACTCGTTCGCTTTTCCAACAGCGGAACAGAAGCCGTCATGGCAGCGCTGCGCTTAGCACGTGCCTATACGAGCCGCGACAGCTACATTCTGATTGAGGGCGGATACCACGGCCTCTTCGATGCAGCGATGTGGATGGCAAAGATGGATTCTTGGAATCCTGGCAGTGGCCTTGATCCCGTAAAGGTGCCCTACTCCCGAGGTATACCGCAAAGCCTCAAGGAGTTGGCTTACCTCACACCAATGAATGATGCGAACCGGCTCGAAGACATCTTCAAGAAGCACGGTAGCCAATTGGCTGCGATGCTGATTGAACCGATAATGGGCAATTGCTGCGCCATCTCCGCCACAACGGAATTCGTGCAACTCGCCCGCAAACTCTGTGACAAGCATGGCGTGCAGTTGATTATCGATGAAGTAAAGACGGGCTTCCGCGTTGCAAAGGGCGGAGTCCAGTCACTCCACGGCGTTACACCCGATATCTGCACCTTCGCCAAGGCCATGGGCAATGGTTATCCAATAGCCGCCGTGTGTGGGCGTGAA
>JAHFPK010000340.1 GCA_023266715.1 Hyphomicrobiales bacterium
GGAAGAAGGAAAGCCAAAGCCAGCGACTGCCATCAAAGGCGAAATGATGTTCGAGCCAGGACTTGAGCCGGGGACCCACGGAAAATGAAAGGGTTGCAAACAGAAGCAGCCAGGGAATGGCCTTCTGGAATGAAGCTTGGCCCGTGTAAATGAGTATGGTGGAACCGATAATGCCGCCAACAGCGGATAGGGCGAGGCGCAAACCAAGATGCTTCCGCACGCTCGCAATCTCTGATCTGTAGGCATAGACGCCAACCAGATTGGCTGGGAGCACGGCGACGAAATTGGAGGCGTTTGCCTCGATCTCGCTCATTCCGGCGGCCACCAGTAACGGAAATGTCATGAAGCCGGCTCCTCCCACAATGACATTGATCACGCCGGCCAGCACACCGCCGGCAAAGAGCAAAAGAAAAGTGTGCAGTTCCACGAATTTGCCTTTGCCCCTTTGGCCGCAGGACGCGGCACCAGCTCACTTTACGGCGCCGGCGGTGAGACCCTTGACGATGAAACGTTCAAGGAAGATGCCAATGAGAATGAGCGGGGTAACAGCACCCGTTGAGAGCGCTGCCATGGACCACCAGCTGATGCCCTGTGATCCCGTTTGGCTCGCCACCATGACTGGAATGGTCTTGGCATTTGTGCTGGTGAGAAGCGCCGCAAAGAAATATTCGTTCCAGCACAACACCACGGCAAGAATGAAAGCCGCCACCATGCCGGGGAGGGCAATGGGCAGGATGATGCGGAAGAAAGCGCCCCATACGGTGCAGCCGTCAACCAATGCGGCTTGCTCAAGTTCGGTGGGGATCGTGTCGAACTGGTCGCGCATGATCCAGATCACGATGGGCAGAACTGTCAATGTGTAGATGAGAATAAGCCCAATGATGCTGTCGAGCAGGGCAAGCTCTTTGTAAAGCACGAGGAAAGGCATGGCCAATACCACCGGCGGAAGGATGAGCTGTGACAGGAAGAAAAAGGAAATATCCTTGTTTCGCCACGGCCCGAACCTGTATTGAAAGCGGCTCAGGCCATAGGCAGCCAGCGAGCCGATGATTACCGCGAGCATGGCGGAGCCCAGGGAAACCAGGACGCTGTTCCTGAAGCGCAGCAGGAACTCGTCGCGCACCGTTGAAATTTCACCAATCGTATCGGGCGAGAGCCCGAGTGAGCGCCAACCTTTCCAATCCGGCTGAAAGCGGCCGACCCAGGGGATGATGTCGCCCTGGGTCACGTTTACCGCCGTCTTGAAGGACGTGCTGACGGTCCAGTAGATCGGAAAAAGACAGACGAAGGCCCACACAAACAGCGCCCCATAAATCAAAATGCGGCTTCCCGCGTATTTGAATTTCTGCGCGTTGTCCGGAGCCTGCGTCATTGATTGGTTTCCCGCTGCATCCAGCGGCTGACGAATTTCAGCAACAGGGAAATAAAGATGATGATGATAATGAGATAGACTTCGGCAATCATCGTGCCGTAGCCGACGTTGGAGCGTTCGCGGTATTCACGGTAGACAAAGCTCGAAACCGTATCGGTCGCACCGCCCGGTCCGCCTGCGGTTGTGTTGATCACGATATCGGCGAGCTTGAGCTGGAAGATGATCCGAAGAACAATTGCCGTCACGCTAACGGGCAGCATCAACGGAAAGGTGATTTGCCAGAATGATTGCCATGGTGTGGCACCATCAACCTTGGCTGCTTCCTGAATTTCTTTCGGCAAGGCCTGAAGGCCCGCAAGTAGAAGAATCATGATGAATGGAATCCACACCCAGGCATCCAGCGCAATAATACTGAGACGCGCAATCCAAGGTGTTGTGAAAAAAGCGGGACTGCTCCAACCGATGTGACGCATGAGCGTGGCAAGCGGCCCGAAGCGGAATTCCATTAGCGACTTGCCGATCATCCAGCTCACCGCCACGGGGCTCAGCATGAACGGCAGCAGGAAAGCCACCCGGAAGAATTTCCGCGCACGAATTTCCACA
The DNA here is from genome assembly GCA_023266715.1 of Hyphomicrobiales bacterium. Classification (GTDB taxonomy): domain Bacteria; phylum Pseudomonadota; class Alphaproteobacteria; order Rhizobiales; family Aestuariivirgaceae; genus Aestuariivirga. The sequence continues at coordinate 1,976 of JAHFPK010000340.1, forward strand.
TTCAACAGCAAGGCCAAGCCGAATGCGATAGTATATTGAAACAGCACGCCAAGGATATAATAACCCATGTTGAGCAGCGCGTTCCAGAAGTACGCGTCGTTGATCAGGGTGCGGAGGTTATCCAGGCCGTTGAGTTTTGGCGGATCAAAGGCGCTGAGATTCCAATCCGTGAAGGCAATGTAAATCCCGAAGAATGTGGGGAAGATCACCATGACAATGGTGAACAACAACGCCGGCAGGAGGAACAACGCGCGGTGGCCCGCCTCCCCACGGACCATCACCTGACCTGCTCCCAGCGCTACCGCCCAGAGGATGTAGGCATAGAGCACGGGCCGCCAGTTTTCGAATCCAATAGCTATGGTTCCGGCCGCATAAAGACTCTGCACCATGATGATGGCGGCAAGTCCGAGCGATGCGGCAATGATCAACCCGCGGCCAGCTTGTTGGCGCGCCGCCGGAATGAACTGTGTGCCAACCTCAATTTGCTGTCCGGTTGCTGCCGTGTGCGAGTTTTGCATGGAGTGTAGGGTTATGCCGCTCTAATTAAAAATACAACTGGTGGCGCATCAGCCACCAGTTGTGATTTTGTCATTGAGACCGCAAATTAGGCCTGTAAACCCAGCGAAGCCTTGTAGAGTTCTACCTGCTTGTCACGGCCAATGCCGTCCGTGATTTTCTCCCAGGCCGCTGCAATCTTGTCAGCACCTTCCTGGGCAGAAGAACCGCCGGCCCAGATCTTGGAGAGTTCGTCCTCGGCAGCACTGTAATATTGGAAAATGCCGGGGATGCGGGGTTCAATGGCCGCATTCGGGTGATTGTAAGAATTGGCTTCCGAGTTGAGATAAGACGTGATGAAGGCCTCATCATAACCGGCTGCAACCCATTCCTTGATGTCGAAGTGGCTCTGCCGATAAGGCTGAAAGCCCGATGGATAGGCCGCACACCACAGCGAAATGTCTTTTCCGCCAAGGTGGGCAGCAGCACTCCATGCCGCCTTTTGCTTGGCTGGATCAGCGTCAACCCGTGCCATGACGTAAACACCCCAGCCGATATAGGCCATGTTGGGCGCGTAGTTTGGACCACTTGCAAGCTTGTCCCAGGCGCCGGTTCCGGCGTTGTAAACATCATCCGAACCGGGAAGTATGTCAAAGCCTGTGA
>JAHFPK010000341.1 GCA_023266715.1 Hyphomicrobiales bacterium
TTGCGTTTTTTGAAGAGCTCCAGGGCATCAATTGCGGAACTGTAGGCAAGATCAACACTGGTCATCGACAACGCCTGTGGCTATGAGTGGGCCCAGAGTTTGAACCATTATGAGGGAACAAGTCCATGGCCGGGAAGCTTGAGGGTCGCGTTGCGCTGGTAACTTCTGCAGGGCAGGGCATTGGCCGCTCATCTGCCATTGCCCTGGCGCGCGAGGGAGCAAAGGTTTTTGCGACCGACATCCGGGAAGACCTTTTCAGGGACATTTCGAAGGATCATCCCGGCATTACGGGTTTTGGGCTCAATGTTTTGGAGCAATCCGCAGTGGATGCGGCATTGAAACGCACAGGTCCCATTGATATTCTGTTTAACTGCTCGGGTTTTGTGCACAACGGCACGGTTCTGGATTGTACCGAGAAGGATTGGGACTTCTCTTTTGACCTCAACGTGAAGGCCCATTACCGCACGATCAAGGCCTATCTGCCGGGCATGCTGGCAAAGGGGAAAGGCAACGTTATCAACATGGCTTCGGTGGCGTCTTCAATCAAAGGAGCGCCCTACCGCTTTGTCTATGGGGCAAGCAAGGCCGCCGTTATCGGGCTTACCAAGGCCCTGGCGGCTGACTTCGTGGCCAAAGGGATACGCTGCAATGCCATTTGCCCGGGAACCGTGGAAACGCCATCGCTTTATGACCGGATGCGGGCCCAGGGTGATTTTGAAAAAGCCAAGGCGGCCTTTATTGCAAGGCAGCCCATGGGGCGCATGGCGCAGCCTGAAGAAATAGCAGAGATGGTGATTTATTTGGCAAGTGATGACTCGGCCTTCATAACCGGGCAGGCCTTTGTCATTGATGGCGGGTGGTCAATTTAAGCATATGTAATTGGCCCCATTGGCAAGCGGAAAAATCCCCAATAGGATAGAATTTTAATCGTCTGGAACAAGACGAAGGGGAGTCGTTTAATTGGCAATTGGCAAGGCTGCCATCGAGGCAGTCGGCGTAACTAAGATTTTTCAAAGCTCGGGCCAGGACAGTCTTAAGGCGCTGGATAATGTTTCCGTCACGATTGGCGAGAACGAGTTTTTTACCCTCCTCGGCCCTTCGGGCTGCGGGAAAACCACCCTTTTGCGGCTCATCGCCGGGTTTGATTTTCCAACGGACGGGCAAATCCTGCTCCACGGACAGGACATTGCGCCGCTTCCGCCATTTCAGCGGCCGGTGAATACGGTTTTTCAAAGCTATGCGCTGTTTCCCCATATGACGGTTGGCCAGAATATCGGTTTTGGCCTGGAAATGCAGGGCAAGCCCAAGGCACAGGTTGCGGCTCGCGTTGAGCAAATGCTGCGGCTGGTGCAGATGGAGGAACTCAAAAACCGCAGGACTAGCCAGATTTCCGGTGGCCAGCAGCAGCGCGTTGCCTTGGCGCGTGCCCTTGCGCCGGAACCTAAAGTTCTTCTCCTTGATGAACCGCTTTCGGCGCTTGACTACAAGCTGCGCAAGGAAATGCAGATTGAGTTGAAACGCCTGCAAAGTGAAACGGGGATCACCTTTATCTTTGTGACCCATGACCAGGAAGAAGCCCTCACCATGTCTGACCGTATAGCGGTGATGTCGAAGGGCAAGATTTTGCAGGTGGGGAGTCCGCGCGATATTTATGATCGTCCAGCGGTGCGTTTTGTGGCCAACTTCATTGGCGAGACAAATTTTCTGGAAGGCGAAGTCGTTTCCACCGCCAAGGGTCAGGCCAAGATTGCGCTGGATGCAGGCGCCACGATTGCCGCCGGGCTTGGAGAAGGTGCAACCCCTTCAGGCAGGGTGACGGTTGTGGTGCGCCCGGAGCACGCAAGTGTAGTTGCGGCATTGGGCAAGGCAACACTTACGGGCAAGCTCCAAAATATCGTCTATTTCGGCACGGACACTCACTACCATGTGAATCTCAACGGGGGCGGCGAGTTCACCGTCCGCCATCAGAATGTTCACGCAGGCGCCCTTGCCTTTGAAAAGGGCGACAAGGTTGGCGTTTTGTTTGGTGCTGAAGCGGCCCGCGTGTTGAGAGACTGATGGCAACTCCGCGCGAAATCGCAATGGCGGCAGAGAAGCGCGACATCCGCAACAGATGGCTATTGTCGGCGCCCGCCCTTATCATTATTTTTCTCGCAGCGATTGGTCCGCTGTTTGTCATGCTGCTGTATTCCTTCATGGCCAAGGGTGACTATGGCGACGTCAAGTTCGGACAATTTTCGCTCGATGGCTGGTTCAACGTCTTCCTAACCCGCGACATCTTTGACGATACTCTGACTTTCGCGGATGCCCATCTTTCCATTCTGTGGCGATCAATAAGCCTGTCGCTGATCACAACGGTGACCACCCTGTTCTTTGGTTTTCCAACCGCCTATTTCATAGCCACGCGGCCGCAAAACCAGCGCGACACATGGCTGTTTGTCGTGACCATTCCGTTCTGGACCAATATCCTCATCCGCACCTTTGCCATGCAGGAGGTTTTGCGCAATGAAGGCATTATCAATTCCGTGCTGAGGGCAATGCATCTGATCGACAGCCCCATCCAAATCATGTTTACCAACTGGGCCGTTCTGTTTGGCATGGTTTATGTGTACTTGCCGCTGATGGTACTGCCACTCTACGCCAGCATGGAAAAAATCGATTTCCGGTTGGTGGAAGCGGGATATGACCTTTATGCGACGCGGCTTCAGGTGTTGCGGCGCATCATCATTCCTCTGGTCAAGCCCGGCATCATTGCGGGCTCAATCCTGGTCTTCATTCCATCGCTTGGCGCCTATGTCACGCCGCGCGTTCTGGGTGGCGGCAAGAGCATGATGCTCGGTAACCTTATCGAACTGCAATTCGGCCAAGGCCGCGACTGGCCGTTGGGTGCGGCACTTTCCATCACTTTGATGGTGGTGGTGACCCTGGCTCTGCTGGTTTATGTGCGCAATGCCTCCAAGGGCGGGGGCGGCAATGGGTAAGGGTTTTTCCGTCCGTTCCCAGCCAGGCTTTGTATTCGTGGCGCTGCTGTGCTTTTTTCTCCTGTATCTGCCTATTGCCACCCTAGTCTTCTATGCCTTTAATTCCGGTGTTTCCGTGGCGGTGTGGGAAGGATTTTCGTTGCA
>JAHFPK010000342.1 GCA_023266715.1 Hyphomicrobiales bacterium
ATGCAGCTTTTTACAACACGGCGCGCTCAGAGCTGACGAAAGTCTCCGAACTCATGGTCCCGCCGCGCGATGGAAGGGCATTCACTGTCCCGGCGGGACATTTTATGCGGATTGTCAGTGTCGAAGGCCCGCAGGTTGGTGATCTGAACCTTTGGAATGAACATGATCTATCGGAGCGTTTCTTCAGCGGCAAGACACGGGCGCTGCAGGCGACGCATCTCAGCACCGGCGCCCGACTGTGGAGCAGCTTACCGAACTTCCGGCCAATGGCAACCATCACCCAAGATACACTCGACTGGTACGGTTGGGATGAGGATGGCGCAAGCCTGCATGATGTCATCGGAACCCGCTGTGATCCCTACACCAACGTCCTGTTAAAGGGGGTGGAGTATCATCACTGCTGCCACTCAAATTTGACGCGGGCCCTGGCGGCGCATCGGAGCATGCCGCTGGCGCAAGCTGAACTCCATGTCCATGACGTGTTCAACGTCTTTTTGTGCACCGGGTTTACACGCGATACCCACCAGTACTTCATGAAGGCAAGCCCGGTGCGGCCAGGCGATTTTATCGAGTTATTTGCCGAGATCGATCTGTTGGGCGCGCTGTCGGCATGTCCGGGAGGAGATTGCAGCGCCGGCCACTCTGACGACACCGCCAGATGTTACCCGCTGAAGGTGGAGATTTATCGCGCGAAAGATGGTGCGCTCGCAGGTTGGAAGCCGCCATCCCCTAATGGCTACTCCCGAACTCACGGGATGAAATAGGGACCAATGTCATATGCTCCCAAGCCAGGCAGGCCAAGATTCGAAGTCTTGAAATCGACTGCGTTGAAATTCCCAATCGCGCCATTTCCTGATCCGAAAAGCACGTGAACGGTTGCTGAACGAAAGATTAGGCTCACGTTCAGCCACAATGTGCATGCTCAACACAGCTGGCGGGTTTGTGGAGTAAAAGTACATGAAGAAGCTTCTATTGGCAGTAAGCGCACTTGGGATCGGATTTGCCGCAATTCCTGCGCACTCCGGGACGCCAGACAATATCGCAGTTGGTGAACCCTATCCCGGTTATGATCCATATCCAGGGCATTATCCTTATCCAATGCCCGATTACGACGACGAAGATGATCAGGACCAAATTTCATGCTGGGAAGGCAAGCAGATTGTCCGTCACAGATTTTTCCGCCAGGTGTGGCCAATAAAGTGCTCCGGCGCCATCTATCGCTACCGGGCCCTCAAAAATGGCCGGCCCTGGCTCGTCCGTGTGGATTCATACACCGCCCGGATAATCAGTGCTCGCCCACTAAGATACTATTGATTATCTTAAGTCCCAGGCCCCGCAGCTGAGCCGCTGCAGGAGCTTCCGGGCAGGTAGACAAGACACGCGCCAAATTCGACGGCGGCATTGACAAGAAACTTTCCAGCCGGGCGCAGAAGCCTGCCGCCGTTCCGGAATCAAATTTTGAAGGCATCACTGGTGAATGGAGGGGCCGCGCCAAAAGGAAAACGGGCGCGTCACGACAACTCTTATTTCCCATCCCGGCAGTTAAGTTCATTTTTGACAGCACTGTAAGTGGCGACACAGTAGGGAACCAGGTAATTCATGGCCACATGGCCCCAGGCGATGCCGTGGCCCGCCAGAATGGCTTCACCCTGATTGATAAGGTTCAGGGCCGTCCCGACCACCAGCGCAATGCGGCAGGCATTCAAGACAATTTGCTTTTGCACGGCAGCAGCCCAAAAAGGTCGCATTATAGGTCTTTCACTTAAGTTGATGTGCCGATGTACCGGCACAATCCATTTCTCAATCGCAACCGTTAGAGCAAATCCCAGCGAAGTTGCATGACTTCGCCGACAAGGATTTGCTCCAAGATATTAATCTGGCGCGGTTCCTTTTCGGCAAGGTGGTTCCACCTTGCCGGGAAGCGCGCTAGTGACCAGTTTCATTTCTATCGCGGAAGCGCCATCTCAGCCGTCAAAGCCGTGGTGCATCGCTTCATAGATCATTTTTTCCAGGCCGCCTTGGTCTTGTTCCATGTCTTCAATCGATATTCCCAGGGCGCGGGCTTCAGCTGCGCATTTGCCAGCTAACTTTTTTGCGCGTTCATGGCTGCCATATTTGTCAGCTTCGCCAACGTTTCCATCAATCCAGCTTTCAAGGAAACCAATACCGCGTGCACTCATGGCCCTGCACCTCCCCAACCGGGAACAATTATACCGCCCTTGATTTCGGACATCACCAAAACCGCAAGCACCAGAACAACTATGAGCATCTGGGCAACAAGGGCCAGCCGATTTACGTCCATTCTGATTTATCCCTTATAGGGTTCGCACCTTACCGCACCTCCATCAATTCCGTAAGCCACGCAATTGCATCGGCGATCAAGGCCAGCCGAACAACCCGCGCGGGATGCCGGCGGCCGCAATGCCGATGATGGCCCGCTAAAGATTGTGGCCAGTGGCTTGAAACTTGACCCATAGAGTAAGAAGATCGGTAAACTGGATGGGCAAACAATGCGAAAAAAGCGAGTTTTTGTCAGCTTTGATTTTGATAATGACAGCAATCTAAAGGAATTTTTTGTCAGTCAGTCAAAACTTGAAGAATCACCATTTGAAATCACCGATTACTCGCTGATAGAAGCCGCGCCCCACTGGAGCTGGGTGGTAAAAACCACGAACGCCATCAGGCGCTCTGAAACAGTGGTCGTAATAGTGGGGACAAAAACCTATTGTGCCCCAGGTGTGTTGAGAGAAATAGCCATCGCCCGCCGTGAGGAGAAAAGGGTTATTCAAATCGCCGGATACAAGAACGTGTTTTGCCGTTCAGTGGCTGGCGCCGGTTTTGTGTATGAGTGGAGTTGGGCCAATCTAAAAAAGCTGCTGGATCCATCCCGCCCTGGTTCACACCACGGGTGATGGTTGCCGGTGGTCCTGCGCCGCGAGCTGGGCCATGCTGCCCGAAGGTGCGATTCCTTTTTGGCGAAATGAATCCATTTCGCCGGGAAGCGCGCTAGGCGGCTGCTTTACAACTGCTGTTTAGCCTGCGATTTTCCATCGCTCGCTTGTCCATCTCGACTCGCTCCATTTCAATGAGCCTAAGGACATAGGGAATTGAAAGGCCTGCAGGTT
>JAHFPK010000059.1 GCA_023266715.1 Hyphomicrobiales bacterium
GATCTCGATGGCACACCGCATTTTGCCGACCCGCGCAACGCGCTGGAAACCATTGTCAAAAGGTTCCAGACCGAACTGAACATGACGCCCGTAGGCGCGGTTGAGCTTGAGTTCTTCCTGATGGACCGGGCCTCGGCCATTGCCGGCGAACCCCGCGCGCCGAAGTCTCTCATTAACGAGCATCGACCGCAACATTTCCAAGCCTATTACATGCAGGATTTGGACGACTTCGCACCCTTTTTCAAGGATCTCTATGCCTATTGTGAAGTGCAAGGCCTGCCCGCAAAAACCCTGATCTCGGAATATGCCCCGGGACAAATGGAAATCGTGCTGCGTCACAGGGCCAATGTTTTGAAGGCCTGCGATGAAGGCATCATGCTCAAGCGCGTGATCAAGGCCACGGCTGAAAAGCATGGCATGGCCGCAACTTTCATGGCCAAACCTTACGCTCAATGGACGGGCTCTGGCATGCATATTCATGTGAGCCTTGGCGATGAACAGGGCAAAAATCTCTTTGCCGCCGAAGACCCCATGCAGAATGAATTGTTGCTCCATGCCATCGGTGGCCTTAAAGCAGCCATGGCTGAATCCATGTTGATTTTCGCCCCCAACGCCAATTCCTATCGCCGTTTCCGCCGCAATTCCTACGCGCCGGTTTCAGCGAGCTGGGGCATCAACAACCGCACGGTTTCCCTGCGTATTCCCGCAGGTGCTGCCAACGCCTGCCATATTGAACACCGGCCTTCGGGCGCCGATGCAAATCCCTATCTCGTGATGGCAGCCATCCTGGCTGGCATGCATTATGGCATCACCGAGAAAGCCGATCCCGGCAATCCCGTGGTAGGCAATGGCTATGAAAAGCGCGCAAAATATATACCCGGCAACTGGTTTGATGCCATCGATGCGTTCTGGCGGGCTTCAATCCTTAAAGAATATTTCGGCAAGCCCTTTGTCGACACCTATTGCACCATAAAGGAGGTGGAAGCCGACCGCTTCTATGCCGAACCGACACTGCGCGATTTCGAATGGTATCTCAGAGTTGTCTAAGACGGTCCCACCCTTTTCCCGTGCGCATGGCTAGGTTAGAACCCCTGTCATGCGCACCTCAAAATCCATCCACATCGTCAACTGTCATGCCGAAGGCGAAGTGGGTGATGTTATCGTAGGCGGTGTGGTACCTCCGCCCGGCGATACGATCTGGGAACAGTCGCGCTTCATTGCAACGGACCAGACACTTCGCAAATTCGTTTTGAATGAGCCGCGCGGTGGAGTGTTTCGCCATGTGAATTTGCTGGTGCCACCGAAGCATCCTGAAGCCCACATGGGTTTCATCATCATGGAGCCGGAAGATACGCCACCCATGTCGGGTTCAAATTGCGTCTGTGTGGCAACCGTTCTTCTCGATACCGGCATCATCCCCATGGTTGAGCCGGAGACGCATCTGAAACTTGAGGCGCCCGCCGGCCTCGTCGAAATCACCGCCCAGTGCAGCAATGGCAAGGCCAACCGCATAACGCTCCGCAATGTTCCTTCCTTTGCCGAGCATCTGCAGGTGCCCCTTGAAATCAAGGACCACGGCACAATTCTTGTTGATACCGCTTTTGGTGGTGACAGCTTTGTGCTGGCTGAGGCAAAGTCATTCGGCTTTGACATGTTGCCCGATGAGGCCCGTGATATTGCCGTCATGGGCCGCAGAATTGCTGCCGCCGCAAATGAGCAGTTGGGCTTCTCTCACCCTACAATGCCGGAATGGAATCATTTTTCCTTCTGTTTCATGACCGGGCCACTCGAGCGCATTGATGGCGTCCTTTCCAGCCGCAATGCCTGCGTGGTGAAACCCGGCAAGCTTGACCGGTCGCCCACGGGCACAGGATGTTCCGCGCTGATGGCTGTTCTTCATGCCAAGGGCCTCATGCAAGTGGGTGACACTTTCATCGGCCGTTCCATCATTGAAAGCCGCTTCATAGGCCAGATTGAATCAGAAACTGTTCTGGGTAATCACAAAGCAATCGTTCCCACCATTACAGGCTCCGCCTGGATTACCGGCCAAACTACCCTGATGCTTGATGAAGGCGATCCCTGGCCGCAAGGCTACAAGATTGCGGACACCTGGCCAAAGGAACCATAACCCATGACATCCGGGTTTATTTATCATACAATATAAAAAACCAACCCCATGAGGCCGTGATGAATATCGTCCAGATTATTGACAGCAAAGGCAAGCGCCGCGTCGGCCTCGTGGGTGGTGAAAACATCATTCTCCTGAAACGCGTTGCCCGCACCACAGAACTGGCCAAGTTTGCCTTGAAGGATGGTGCGAAACTTCTGGGTGCCGCAAAATCTCTCAGCACCAGTACAGTCGAAAATTACGCCGCTGCCCTCAAGGAAAATCGCCTACTCCCGCCCGTTGACCATGAAGACCCCGCCCATTGCATGATTGCCGGCACGGGGCTCACCCATCTGGGCTCGGCCTCGGCCCGTGATTCCATGCATGCGAAGCTCGAAGGCAAATCCGACGAGCTCACCGATTCACTCAAGATGTTCAAAATGGGTCTTGAGGGCGGCAAACCAGCGAAGGGTCAGGCGGGCGTGCAACCCGAATGGTTTTATAAGGGTGATGGCTCCTGGCTTGTGGCGCCGGGTGCCGCTCTTCCAAAACCTTCTTTCGCATTGGATGGCGGTGAGGAGCCGGAGCTGGCTGGCCTTTACATGATTGACGGCGAGGGTAAGCCTGTGCGCTTGGGCTTTGCCCTCGGCAACGAATACTCCGATCACATCACCGAGCGGCAGAATTATCTCTTTCTCGCCCACTCAAAACTGCGCCATTGCGCCATCGGCCCCGAAATGATTGCAGGCGCAGCACCCAACAATATTTCCGGCATAAGCCGAATCAATCGGAAAGGCAAAACCATTTGGGAAAAACCATTCCTCACGGGTGAAGCCAACATGTCCCATACCCTTGCCAATCTGGAATACCACCACTTCAAATATGCGGGCTTCAGAAGGCCGGGCGACGTGCACATTCATTTCTTCGGCACCGCCACCCTGAGCATTGCCGATGGCATTGCGACGGAAGATGGTGACGAGTTTGAAATTTCAGCGCCAGCCTTCGGCGCGCCCCTGCGCAACCGCCTGAAATTCGCGAAACCGGATTACAAGCCCGGCGGAGTGAAATCCCTTTGAGTTCGGAATTTATCGCCCTTGATTGGGGCACGTCCTCCTTTCGTGCTTACCTGATGGGCAGTGACGGCATAATTCATGAAACAATCTCCGCGCCTCAAGGTATTCTTGCTGTGAAGGATGCAGGCTTTGATGAAGTTTTGGAAACTCGCATCAGCCATTGGGACAGGGCATTGCCAATCATGGCGTCCGGCATGATCGCCAGCCGTCAGGGCTGGGTTGAATTGCCGTATGTAGCTTGCCCCGCAAATCTCAAATCTATTGCGGCGGCAGTTCATCCACATACGTCAAAGCAAGGTCGCAAATTATTCTTCGTTCCCGGTATCAGCACGCGCAACGCCCAAGGCATTCCCGATGTGATCCGAGGTGAAGAATCCCAGGTCTTGGGCGCAAGCCAGGGTGGCACTGAACACTTTGTTACGCCCGGCACCCATAGCAAATGGATTGATGTTTCAAACGGCGAAATCATAGGTTTTTCCACCTATATGACAGGTGAGGTTTTCGCCCTGCTCAAAAATCATTCCATTCTTGGAAGGTTGATGACCGGTGAGACAAGCAATCCTGTAGCTTTTGAACAAGGCGTTCGCGCTGGCTTGAAAGATCCGGCAGGATTTCTGCATCGCATTTTTTCGACACGCACACTTGCACTCTTCAATGAAATGCCAACTGACAACTTGAGTTCTTATCTCTCAGGCCAGGTGATCGGCACGGAAATCGCCCATGCCATCGCGAAAAATTCCATGAACACACAGTATAGGATCTTGGCAACGCCAGCCCTCGGAGAACATTACCTGACGGCCATGAAAATTGCCGGGTTGAATGTGAGCTATGGCGAGCCGGATGTTGCCGTAAAGGGATTGCGGCGCATCGCCATGGCGGCAGGATTGATTTCATGACATTTGCCGACGCAGTTTCCGAGTGTGGCCTCATCGCAATTCTGCGCGGCATTACGGCGAACGAAGTTGAAGCCGTGGGTCAGGCCCTGTTCGACGCGGGAATTCGTGTGGCCGAAATTCCGTTAAATTCACCGGACCCCTTCGCCTCCATCCAGAAAATGAGCATGGCTTTCGATAGCAAGCTCATCGTTGGCGCAGGAACCGTTCTGAGTGCCCAGGACGTGAATTTGCTGAAAGCCCATGGCGGCGAAATCAGCGTTTCGCCAGACTGCAATGAAGCAGTGATAGCCCGCGCCAAAGAACTGGATATAGAACCGCTACCCGGTGTTTTCACACCCACCGAAGCCTTCGCGGCTATCCGCGCTGGTGCTACCCATCTCAAACTGTTTCCGGCGGAAGCCGCGAGCCCCATAACTGTCAAAGCGTGGCGCGCCGTGGTGCCGAAACATGTGAGAATCTACGCCGTAGGCGGCATTACGCCCGCAAATATGCAAGGCTGGATTGATGCAGGCGTTGCGGGCTTTGGCATTGGCTCAAATATCTATAAACAAGGCTCCACCACTGCCGACGTGGCTAAGTCGGCAAAAGAATTTGTAACCGCGTGGAGAGCTCTAAAAAAATGAAAGTCGCATTGGTAACAGGTGCAGGGTCGGGCATCGGCAGAGCCTGCGCCATGGCTCTGGCAAAAGCAGATTATGCCGTGGTACTCGCCGGACGCCGCATCGAGGCCTTGGAAGCTGTCGCCAAGGAAATCGGCAAAAATGCACTTGTTGTCGCAACGGATGTCGCTGACCCAAAATCCGTGGCCAATCTTTTCGCCAAGACGAAAGAAAAATTTGGGCGGCTCGACGTCCTCTTCAACAATGCCGGAACCGGTGCGCCCGGCACCATTAACCTTGAGGACCTGACCTTCGAACAATGGCAAAGCGTGGTGAATACAAATCTCACCGGCCCATTCCTCTGCACCCAGGAAGCTTTCAAAATCATGAAAGCGCAGTCCCCCATGGGCGGCCGCATCATCAACAACGGGTCGATTTCAGCCCATGTGCCGCGGCCAAACTCCGCGCCTTATACCTCCACCAAGCACGCGATCACCGGCCTCACGAGGTCCACTTCCCTTGATGGCCGCAAATACAACATTGCCTGCGGCCAGATCGATATCGGCAATGCCGCGAGCGGCATGGCCACCAACATGAATGCCGGCATGCCCCAGGCCAACGGCTCAGTGGCACCGGAGCCCACCATGGACGTGCAGGATGTGGCCCGCTCTGTCGTCTTCATGGCATCCCTGCCACTCGATTCAAATGTGCAATTCATGACCGTGATGGCAACCAAGATGCCATTCATCGGCAGGGGCTAGTCAAGCTCTGGGGGCAGGCCCCGTCGATCCCCGCACAATAAGGTCAACAGTCCACAATTCATGGGGCTGCGCCGCTTCCGGGTTATTGATCATCTCAATCAACAGCTCAGCTACCCGGCTGCCAGCCGCACGAATGGAAGAACGCACCGTGGTGAGCGAAGGCACCAGGCCTTCCGCATTCAGAAACGGCAAGCCGTCATCATGGGCAATCAGTGAAATGTCGGAACCGATGTGCAATCCCAATTCGTAGGCCGCGCGCATGGCCCCTGAAATAAACAGCATGCTGGAAAAAAGCAAAGCCGACGGCCGGTTTTCCGAAGCCAGAAACCGCTTAGTCTGCCGATAGCCATTCTCTTCCGTCATCGCATCACTTGTCATCATTGACGGAACAGGATCGATACCAGCCGCCCGCAGGGAATCCTCGTAGCCCTGCCTGCGATGCGTCGCAAAAGTAAAAGCCTCATTGCCATTGATCAGGCCAATGCGGCGGTGACCAAGATCAGTCAATAATTTTGTGGCCTGCCGAAACGCCCCGCGGTTGTCGATATCAAGCCAGGCATAGCCATCCTCTGCGTCGCCAGCGCGCCCATGCACAATGAAGGGCAGATCAAGTTCAGTAAGAAGATTGATGCGCCAATCATTCAACCGTGGCCCCATCACCACAACACCATCAACCGCACCACTCTGTGCATAGCGCCGATAGACCGTCTGCTCATCCTCGGAACCGCCGACATGCAGCATCACATCAAAACCATTGGCGCTGTAGACATCGCCAGCGCCCGCGATGAAATCGGAGAAATGCGGATCGATCAGCAGCATCCGGTCCGAGGGCAGCACATGCCCAATCGCATGGGACCGCCCCGTGGCAAGCCGCATGGCGTGTGGGTTAGGACGATAACCAACCTTGCGCGCAACTTCATCCACCCGGCGGCGCGTCTCCGCATTCACCTCGGGATAGCCGTTCAGCGCGCGGCTCACCGTCGTTTGCGAAAGATTGAGATGCTTGGCCAACTGCTTCAGATTCATGCCAGCAATCATGGCACAATTCCAAAGCGCTTTCAATAATCAGACAAAATAAGGTCTGTCGATTGTTGCGTCGCAACACAGAAAGCAAAATAAAGCTTGACGATTTATAAAGTTGCCGCCATAGATAATTCATTCAAAGCGCTTTGGGAAAAATCAAAAAATAAGCCCAGGGACAGCAGTTTCGTGCCTGCAACTTTGTGTAATGGGAGGACTAAACCGTGAAGAAGAACCTGTTTCTAGGTGCAGCGCTTGCTGCCATTTTTGTAACAACCCCCGCTCTTGCCGAACTCAAATATAAGCCCGGCGAAGATGCCAAGTTCACCTGGGTCAATCTTGATGAACTGAAAAAGGTTGATCTCAAGGGCGAAACTCTCACCATATTCGGCCCCTGGCGCGGCGACGACGAGACCCATGTTCAAGTTGTTCTCGAGTATTTCCGTGAAGCCACTGGCGCTGACGTAAAATATTCTTCCTCTGAAAATTATGAGCAGCAGGTCGTGATCGACACCCAGGCAGGCAGCCCGGCAAACATTTCCGTGTTGCCGCAACCCGGTCTCATCGCGGATCTCGCAAGCAAGGGCCTCCTGTCCCCACTCACCGATGCCGACAAGGCCTGGATGATCGAGAATTACGGCGCCGGTCAGTCATGGGTCGATATCGGCACCGCCAAGGACAAGGACGGCAAGCCGCAATTCCTCGGCTTCTCCTACAAGACAGACTTGAAGAGCCTTGTCTGGTACAGCCCGGAGAACTTCGCGGACGCTGGCTATGAAGTTCCGAAAACCATGGAAGAGCTCATCGCCCTTTCCGACAAGATCGTGGCCGATGGCGGCAAGCCCTGGTGCATTGGCCTTGGTTCAGGTGGTGCGACCGGTTGGCCCGCAACCGACTGGATTGAAGATATCATGTTGCGCACGCAGCCCCCGGAAGTTTATGACAAGTGGGTCACCAACGAAGTAAAGTTCACTGATCCCGCAGTAACAGGCGCATTGGATATTTTCGGCTCCTTCGCCAAGAATGACGCCTATGTGGATGGCGGTGCTGCAGGTGTTGCCTCAACCGACTTCCGCGACAGCCCCAAGGGCCTCTTCACCACCCCGCCCAAGTGCTACATGCACCATCAGGCTTCCTTCATTCCTTCCTTCTTCCCGGAAGGAACCAAGATGGGCGAGGATGCGGACTTCTTTTATTTCCCGACCTATGCCTCGAAGCCTGAGCTGGGCAAACCCGTTCTTGGTGCTGGCACGCTTTTCACGATCACCAAGGATTCAAAGGCAGCGCGCGCCTTCATCGATTTCCTGAAGCTGCCGCTCGCCCATGAACTGTGGATGGCAGACGGAGGCTTCCTGACCCCGCTCAAGTCTGCAAATCCCGCGGCTTATGCCAACGACGCTGCCCGCAAGCAGGGTGACATCATGGCAACCGCCTCCACCTTCCGCTTCGACGGTTCAGACCTGATGCCAGGCAAGATCGGCGCCGGCGCCTTCTGGACCGGCATGGTGGATTTCGTCGGCGGCAAGTCGTCAGCCGATACGGCGGCGGAAATCCAGAAAGCCTGGGACGCCATTAAGTAGGCAGGGTCTCTCCCAGCCCTGACGACATGGCTCCGGGTTGGAAGCATGTTGCGGCAAAGTTTTTATGACTTTGCCGACAACAACATGCTCCATATTAGTAACCTGGCGCGAATTCTTTTCACTTGGGTGAAATCACCCAAGTGGAACGCGCGCCACCGGCCCGGAGCACTTTTTTCCGTGCATTGAATTATTCGCGGAGTGACAGCTATGACAGCCCAGATTCTCTATGCGTTCATAACCATCATTGTAGGTGTTGGCGGATGCTTTGGTTATTTCTATGGATCAAACTGGTTGCTCGACAGGGTTCTCCCAGCCGATGCCAGCAATGACGCCAGCGCCGTGCGCAATTTGAAGCTGCAAGCGATGATCAGGCCATGGCTGTTTCTCGGGCCTGCCCTGCTTCTGCTCACCGTCTATCTCATCTACCCCGTCATTGAAACAATTTGGCTGTCTTTCCACGGCAAAGCCGGTGAAGACTTCGTTGGCTTGTCCAACTATGTCTGGGCTTTCAGCGACGCCCAGTTCCGGCAATCCATTTTCAACAACCTCATGTGGCTGCTGGTGGTGCCTGCGGCCTGCACCTTTTTTGGGCTGATAATCGCGGTGCTCACAGACCGCATCTGGTGGGGCAACCTTGCCCGCTCACTGATATTTCTGCCGCTGGCCATCTCGTTCGTCGGCGCCAGCGTCATATGGAAATTCGTTTATGACTATCGCGGCGAGGGCCAGGAACAGATAGGTATTCTCAATGCCATCATCACTTATTTCGGCGGCGACCCGCAGGTGTGGATATCCCTGCCTTTCTGGAACAATTTCTTCCTCATGGTCATCCTCATCTGGATTCAAACCGGTTTTGCCGCGGTAATTCTGGGTGCAGCGCTGCGCGGCATTCCCGAAGACACACTGGAAGCAGCCACCATTGATGGCGCTGGTCCCTTCAAGATTTTTTACCGCATCATGGTGCCGCAAATCATGGGAACCATCATCGTTGTGTGGACCACCATCACCGTTCTGGTGCTCAAGGTGTTTGACATCGTCTTGACCATGACCAACGGCCAATGGAACACGCAGGTGCTGGCCAACCTCATGTTTGACTGGATGTTCCGCGGCGGCGGCGACTTCGGCCGCGGCGCTGCCATTGCCATTGTCATCATGATTGCGGTTCTTCCCATCATGATCTGGAACATTCGCCAGGCCAATGCCGAGCAGGGAGGGCACTGAGATGTTCAAGAAAATTTCCCTCGAACCCTCGCGCTTTGCACTTCACTTCGCAGTGCTTGTGATCATCATCCTGTGGACGTTGCCAACCGCTGGCCTGCTCATTTCTTCGCTCCGCGACAAGAACCAGCTCGCAGCATCTGGCTGGTGGACAGCCCTGACAAGCGCTGACCGCAACCAGGTGGGCCGCATGAAGGGCAAGGCCGATCAGGGCGAAAAAGACGGCAAATTTGTCATCGAAGGCAATCTCTTTGAGGGCGCCGATGCCGTCTCTGGAAAAGTTTCTGCCTTTGGTACCAAGGTGCAAAACCCGGGTGCCAATCCGGCAGGCTCAACGGTTGAGCTTGAAGGCGGCCAGACCCTGACCGTGAATGCCGATGGCACCTATGTGCTTACCTCGCCAACAGCATTTGAAAATGATCGTGGCGGCCGCGTATTCTACATCTCGTCCCAGCCGCCACGCTTCACCGTGGAAAACTATGAGACCGTGCTTTTCTCCCAAGGCATTGGTCGCTCCTTTGTGAATTCGTTGACGGTAACAATCCCCGCTACCATCATCCCCATTCTGATTGCGGCCTTTGCCGCCTATGCCTTGGCCTGGATGAAACTGCCCTTCCGCGGCCTCATCATTGCAATCATCGTGGGCCTTCTCGTTGTGCCCCTGCAAATGTCGCTCATCCCGCTGCTGAAACTTTACAACGCGGCAGGAACCTTCATGGGCGTACCATCCAAAACCTACCTCGGCATCTGGCTGGCCCACACAGGCTTCGGCTTGCCCTTCGCCATCTATCTCCTGCGCAGCTACATCGCGGGCCTGCCAAAGGACCTGATTGAATCCGCCCAGATTGACGGCGCCAATGATTTCAAGATTTTCCGCCGCATCATTCTGCCGCTCACCTTCCCGGCGCTTGCCTCCTTCGCCATCTTCCAATTTCTCTGGGTGTGGAATGACCTGCTCGTGGCCATCGTGTTCCTGGGCAGCGGTGACGATCAACTCGTGCTCACGGGAAGGCTCAACGCCCTGCTCGGTTCGCGCGGCGGCAACTGGGAAATCCTCACCGCTTCCGCCTTCGTCACCATCATCGTTCCACTTACCGTATTCTTCTCACTGCAACGTTACTTCGTGCGCGGCCTGCTCGCAGGCTCAGTTAAGGGAGGCTGATCATGGCCGATATCAAACTCACAAATCTCAACAAGTCCTACGGCGCAGTTCACATCCTCAAAGACGTAAATCTCGACATCAAGTCGGGCGAATTCATCGTCTTTGTAGGCCCCTCGGGCTGCGGCAAGTCCACCCTGTTGCGTTCGATCTCAGGCCTGGACAGTGTCACATCGGGTACGCTCGAAATCGACAATGCTGTGGTCAATGAGGTGCCGCCGTCAAAACGCGGCATTGCCATGGTGTTCCAGTCCTATGCGCTCTATCCCCACATGAGCGTGTTTGAGAACATCGGCTTTGCCCTCGAAAATCAGGGCCTCAGCCGCGCCGAAATCAAAAAGAAAGTTGAAGCCGTTGGCGAGATGCTGCAACTCACCTCCTATCTCACCCGCCTTCCAAAGGCCCTGTCCGGCGGCCAGCGCCAGCGTGTGGCCATCGGCCGAGCAATTGTGCGTGGTGCGAAAGTATTTCTCTTCGATGAACCGCTTTCAAACCTTGATGCAGCCCTTCGCGTGCAAATGCGCATGGAAATTGCCAAGCTAAAGCGTGACCTGCCCAACACCACCATGGTTTACGTGACCCATGACCAGGTGGAGGCCATGACCATGGCCGATCGTATCGTCGTTCTGCAGGCGGGCAAGGTTCAGCAGGTTGGCACACCCATGGAACTTTACGAAAATCCAAACAGTGTTTTCGTCGCGGGCTTCATCGGCTCGCCCAAAATGAATTTTATCACCGGTGCTCCCGCTGAAAAGCTCAAAGCCAAGACCATCGGCGTGCGCCCGGAACATTTTGAATTCTCCGACACCAAGACCGATATCGCCGGAACCGTGGACTATACGGAAATCCTCGGCAGTGACAGCTTCCTCTATGTCTCCACGCCATCCGGCATGCTCACCGTGCGCCAACCCGGTCGCACTGAATACAAAACCGGACAGAAATTGAATTTGAAACCTTTGGCCCAGCATGTGCATCGCTTCGGCGCTAACGATCTGCGCCTGAACTGATTGCGAGTAAAGAAATGACAATCCGCGCCCTGATCTGGAACGAAAACGAACACGAAAAAACCAAT